>JAOZQN010000214.1 GCA_029932195.1 Bacteroidales bacterium
CCTCCCAAAGGGAGGGAGTTCTTCTTTCGTTTTTACCTTTCCCAAAGGGAAAGGCAAAGCTCCCTCCCTTTGGGAGGGGTTGGGGTGGGCGATTTGTCTTGTCCAACGTTAAACGGGTAGCCTAAAATTTTTAGCAATACAAGAATTTAACAAAACTTAATAATTAATATTTTTCATAAGTGGATGGTAATCACCTCTTCTACCTATTGGATTTGTATTTCTTATAGTGTAAACAGTTTGGATACTTGGTCTTGCATGTTGCAAGCCAAAACCTTTACCTGATAATATTTTTTTATAACTTTTTGTATGCAAATCGGTAAATCCTCCACTAAATTCAATTTCTTCTCCCTCCACAGATATTGAACGATATGTGCGTTGTCCTTTTTCCTTAATTTCTTTTGGATTGTCGTTATAATCAATGCTTAAGAACCAACGGACTCTTGCTTTTTCTAATTGTAAAAAACCAGAAGCCTTATTGGGCTGAAAAAGATGGACTACATTTAATTTTACTTCGCCAAAAATCCAGATTAGCATATCAAAAAAGTGAACTCCGATGTTTGTTGCCACTCCACCAGATTTTTCCACATCGCCTTTCCAGCTTGTATAATACCATTTTCCACGAGAAGTGATATAAGTAAGGTCAATATCAAAAATTTTATCCTTAGGAGCTTTATCTATTTTTTCCTTCAATTCCAAAATACTTTTATGATGACGAAGTTGTAAAATATTATATATTTTTTTATCCGTTTCTTTTTCTATTTCCTGCAAGGCATCTATGTTCCAAGGATTAAGAACCAAAGGTTTTTCGCAAATAGCATCTGCCCCCTGTCGCAAAGCAAAACGAATATGTGAATCGTGCAAATAGTTTGGTGTGCAAATACTTACATAATCAATTTTTTTACCAACTCGTTTTAATTTGTCAATATGACGATCAAAACGTTCATATTCGGTAAAAAAACTTGCGTTGGGAAAATAACTATCAATTATTCCTACGCTATCATTTTTATCTAATGCTGCAATTAGTTCATTATTAGTATCTTTAATTGCTTGCATGTGGCGAGGTGCTATATAGCCCGCTGCTCCTATTAGTGCAAAATTTTTCATTGTAATTGTTTATGAAATTATTTTACAAAAATATAAATTTTATCTTTATTTTAAAATAAATATATAAATTTACTGATTATAACGTATTTTGTTGGAATTTGCATCCAACGTCGAGTTTGACAAAAATACACTTCTCGGAGTGGACTCAAGGTTTGCTCTAATTTTAGGCTTTTTTATAATTTTATTCCAATAATAGTAATATCATCTCGTTGTTCTTCTGTGCCTTGCCAATTGTCAAGTTCGGTTTCAAGTGTTTGTTTTTGTTCTGTTAAAGTTTTATTAGCAATATTATTTATTGTAAACTCTAATCTTTTAGAACCAAATCGCTTACGTTCTTTATTATTTTGGTCTATGTAACCATCTGTTGTTAGGTATATTAAGTCATTTTTTTGCAAAATTATTTCGGTGTCTGTAAATTTAGATATAGTATTTACACCTATTTTTTTACCACCTATTATTTTTCTATCTCCTTTTATTTTTGTGAATTTATTTTTATTATTTTCAAAATAATAAAGAGGTCGTTTTGCTCCTGAAAAAGTAATTTTTGTTTTATTCTCTTCCTGTTTTTCAATTTTACAAAAACAAACGTCCATACCGTCTGAGTTGTCTGTTTTTTCTTGTTTTAGTGCATGAATTATGCCTTTATGCAATTCTAATAGAATTTCTGCAGGACTTGTAATCTTATCTTCACTCACTATTTTATTTAAAAGTTGTGTGCCTATTAAGCTCATAAATGCTCCAGGAACACCGTGTCCCGTGCAATCTACTGCTGCAATTAGAGTTATATTTTCTACATTAGTGAACCAGTAAAAATCGCCAGACACAATGTCTTTTGGACGAAATAGAATAAATAAGTTTAGATAATTATTTATTCGTTCCTCAAAAGGGAGCGAGGCTTTTTGGATTGTGCGTGCGTATCGGACACTTGCCGTAATTTGTTTATGCTGAAACCCTAATCTATTATTTTGTTTTTCAAGAGTTTCCGTTGTTACAAGCAGCTCTTCTGTTTGTGCTTGTATTTCTTCTTTATGTTGTTCTAATTCTATATTTTTTGTTGATAATTCAATTGTTCTTTCTTTTACTGTTTCTTCAAGTTTATTCTTATCTCTCAATAGTTTACGAGTATATAATTTCATGAAAATGTAAAAAACTAATATCAAGATAATAAAATAAATTAGATAAGCATAAATAGTTCTATACCAAGGAGGTAGTATTTTAAATTTGAATTCTGCAAATTCACTTTCAATACCAAAAACGTTTGCTGCTTTTACTTTAAAAGTATAAGTTCCTTCGTGTAAATTTGTGAATATGGTATTCGCCTGAGTTGTCCATTCTGAGCTGTCTTGGCTGAAACCTTCCAAAAAATATTTATATTGTGTTTTTTCGGAGGCTTCGTAAAAAGCTGCTGAAAATTCAAATTTTACAGAATTATTTTCATAATCTAATATTGGAACAAAATTGTTTGTTTGTGTGTGTGTAAAAACGGTAGAGTCGGAAGTGAAAAATGTTCCATTGAATATCATAGAGTCTCTATTGATTGATACTCTTCTTATTATGGCATTATATTTTTTGTTATAATTTTTTTCTTTTTCGGTATCAAACAAACATAATCCGTCGTCTCTTGTGCTTATCCAGATATATTTTTCGGAGAGAGGGAAAATCTGGTATGCTGATTCTATTCTTCTACAGGCAAAATTATCCCATTTATGTGTGTTGCCACCTTTTGTTTTACTTAGCTTTCCTACAATTCCTCTTGCCAGAAGATAGTAGTTATTTTTAATTTCTATAATATTTTCAACTTCACCAAAGCTAAATTGTTGATTAATTAAACTATCCGAAATAAATTTTGTATCTTTGATACTATCAGAAAATATTGACTGATAAATACCCTCTTCTGTTGCCAATACGAGCTTATTATTTGGCAGGTTTACAAAGTTGTATTTCATTGAAGGTAATCCAGATAGGGTGTCAAAATTATGTATTTTATAATCAGAAAAATTGTTGTTAGAAAATTCTATACATATTAGACCAGAGTAGGAGGTTGTAAGCCAAAGTTGATTTTCTTTAGAAACAATTTTACGAACATTTTTTACATCGTCTATTGTTTGTTTATGTGTAAATTTTGTAATGTTATTATTTGTAGATATTTCCAGAATAATTAATCCTTTTCTCCTTCCAATAAAAATTAAATCAGGAAAAATATCCATAAATCCAAAACTATAAGCTTTTTGAGTAGAATAGACTATCTCTGTATTTATTTCATTTATTTTTTCAATTCCACTGCTTCCCACAGAAAAAAGTTCGTTATTTATTTCAAAGAAGTTCCAAGACGAGGAGTTTGAATTTTCAAAAGGTTTAAATTTGAATTCATAATTATTTCTATTAATTTTATTTTTTTCTAAGTAAAAAACCTTTGAAATTGTGCCAGCAATTATTCTCCCATTATGTTCTGCAACAGAAAATACTGTTTCTTCAATTCCAGAGAATATATCATATTTTCTTATAGGCGAACTAATTTCTATAAACGAAATTCCTTTGTTGGTTGCAGCCCAAAGATTTTTTGAGTTATCTACATAAATATTCCAAATTTTATTATCGGGTAAGCCAGTTTGTTTATTCAAAACTTTTAGAATACTGCCATCTTTATCAATAATAACAATACCACCTTTATTTGTGGCTATTGCATAACTATTTTCATCAATCTGCTCAACTGCATATACTCTGTTTTTTGTTAGATAATTTATGTCTTCAAATTCAATTTTAGATAAAAGAGTATCGCTCTCCGTTTTTTTTACTAACTTGTTATCAGTCAGTTGTAAACTTGGGTAATCATACGTCCACAAGCCTCCTCTTGAGGATATAAATAATATTTTGTCTTCTTGATATTTTATTACACTATATTCAGCATAATTATCCCAAAAAGTTTCTGTTTCGGGTAATAAAATAAGTTCGTTGCCTTTTACTAAATATAAGCCATCTCGTTGAACAATAAATAGTTCGTTGTTAATAACAAACCCAATATTTGGAGTAAGTTTTATTTCTATTACCGAAATAGAATCGTTGTGGTATCTAAACATTTTGTCGCCAGTGCAAAAGTATATGCCATAGGGAGTTGCAAAAGTTTTCCAAACATTTGTAAAATTGGTATAACTGCTGTCTATTTTATTAACTAACGAAACATAATTCAATTCTCCTTTTTTATTGGCAGATAAATAGCCAAATTCGCCTGATGCTCCTACATAAATTGTTCCTTCCTCGTCTTTGGCTAAACTTCTGACTATTGAATTGTTAGAGGTTTTTAAAAGTCTCCATCTTGTTCCATCAAATTCCAGAAGTCCGCTGGTATTTCCAAAATACATTATACCTCTGTTGTCCTGAATAATAGCCCAGTTTTGTGGACTGGCTTCATAATTATTTATGGAATATGATTTTATATATGGATTTGCTGACTGAAAAAATGATTGAGCAATCAAATTTGCACTAAGCAGTAAAATAAATATAATTAAATATAGTTTTTTCATAGTCATTTTTTATGAAATTCTCTTTTGCAAGGTTGTATGTTTTTTTTTAATTCAATAAATAAGGTAGGTAATTATATCTAAATTATTCATATGGCACTCCTAAAAACCCCAAACTCTGCGTTATACAAAATTATTAAAACTCTCATTTACAGGAGTAAACTCAAACTTTAAGAATTTTGAAAGCCTTGATTTTGTAGTTTTTAGGAGTGCCCATAATCGCAAATATAAATAAAAAAGATTAGAATTGCAACTTTGAATTCACTCCGAGAAGTATATTTTTACTAAAATAAAGATGGATATAAATTTAATAATTAGAGTTTATTTATTGTAAATGAGTATTTTAAAATTTGTATCCAATGCTTAGTTTGTCAAAAAAACTTTTTGGAGTGAGCCTTGAGTATTCTAAAATTACATTTTTATTACAACAATAAAAAAAGCCAAACATTTCTGTTTGGCTTTTACAATTGCGTAAATTTACACGTTTCCAAGTGGTGAAAAACCACGTTGGAAAGTGTAAATTTATTATTTCTATATAAATTTTAGCACCCATAATTCAACCATTTCTGTGGCACGCCAATTTTGATTTCTTCGTGTTTTATTTGAAGATTTGCTTACTTTTTTTTGAATAAATAACTCTTTTTCAAATCGTTTGTTTTTCGACAGTTCATCTTTTATTGGGTGGTTTTTGCTAATATTTGTTATTTCTGCCAAGTTAGAGAATAAAATTACGATTTTTCCATTTGGTTTCAAATATTTTTTTGCTTCATCAAAGAAATGGTTAAATAAATTTTCATCATAATATATGGCTTTGTCTATCTCATCTAAATTGTGAGATGCAGGCAACCATGGAGGATTAAATACAATCAACTCTGTTTTTAAATTACAGTTTGCAAATAAGTTACCATGTATTAAATCAATTTTTGAATTTGGATTTTTACTCAATCCAATAATTGCATTTGGGTTTAAATCTGTTCCAACAATTTTTTCAAAATCATATTTTAACATCAAAAAAGAAAGCACACCGCTACCAATTCCAATATCTATTGCCAATTTTTTTTCGCCTTTATACAGTTTTAACCAATCATCAAAAAGTTCTATATGTTCAAAGCGAGTAGGAAAATAAGTCCCAAAATAAGGATGTATTTTTTTATCTAAATTAGGTATTGAAATTCCTTTTTTATACCATTGCCATGAACTATTTAATCCTTGAACTTGAGTAAAAGGCAGTAAAAACTCATTAAATTCGGGATATAAAATCTTAAACCAACCAATTTCTGGAGCGTTCTTTACTGCTAATTTATTATTATTCACAACCAATAATAAGCGGTGTGAAATTTCTCTAAACACGGAGCGTGCCTCACGTTGTTCTTTAAATGATTGGTTTTTATTATTATTAAACCGTTTTTTTAGTTTGTTTAATATTTCAAGACCACTACTGTAAGAATCAAGAATTAAAACATAATATCCGTCAATAAGGTCATCAACAGCAATTTCGGGATTAATTCCTCTCTTATATGTAATAACATCAATATCCGTAATAATTGGCTCTGGACGATTTTGATGTAATTTATTGTTTTTTTTCGTTATCATTTTAATAATTTATATTTTTCACAAAAATACATAAAAAATTAACAAAAAAAAGCCAAACATTTCTGTTTGGCTTTTCGTTGTGTAAATCTACACGTTTCCAAGTGGCGAAAAGCCACGTTGGAAAGTGTAAATTATTGTTTAATAATTTTCACTGTTTTAACAGTTTCGTTGTTTTGGAATTTTATAAAATAAACTCCGTTAGTTTGTGTGCTTAAATCAATTTTTGTATTATTAAAATTATCAATTTTTGAAATAACTCTTCCTGAAATATCTGTAATTGTTACATCAAAATTATCTTGTATTTCTACATTAAATACTCCGTTTGATGGATTTGGATAAATTGAAATTTCCATATTTTTCATATTTCTAACTTCTACAAATTCTGTAATTTCAAAATAGTTACTTACGAAAGTAATTGCATAATTAGAATTAGCTGTTAGACTTCCTTCTGTAATAGAATATAGTCCAACATTTTCACCATCATCTCTGCTTAAAATTCCAGTAAAGCTATCACCAGTTTCTAAACCTGGGCTTTCTGTATATGTGAAAATAGGGTCAGTTTCGCCGTAAACTTTGCTTTGATTTGCATCAGCAGTAACTGTAATTGCTTTGGCTGTAATTTCAAAATCATTTTCTACAAAAGTCATGTCATAATTGTTGCTTAAAGCCAAGTCGTTTATTCCAATTGCGTACATTCCTACATCTTCGCCAGCTTCTCTTGTAATTGTTCCTGTAAAAACGTCTGTTCCTACAAGAGGAGAACTTACAGAATACGTAAATACTGGATCATCTTCGCCATAAATTTTTGATTGATTTGCATCAACAGTTACTGTGATTGCTTTTGGATTTACAGTTAAAGGCTGAGAAACTTGTGGTGCTGCATTATAATTATCATTACCTGCTTGGTTTGAATAAATAGAACAAGTTCCTGCTTTTAAAATGCTAATTGTTGTTCCGTTGGTTCCTGAGCAAGTTGCAACTGTTTCGTCGGAACTTGTAAATACTACATCTAAAGTTGAGCTTGCTGTTGCTGAAATAGTAAAATCTGCATCGCCATAAGTTTTTGCTTCTAATGCTTCAAAAGTAATGGTTTGTTCTGCTTTTACACCCGTACCAGCAATATTAATTATGTATGGGTCATTATAGGTAAAGTTACTCGTAATATCAATTGTTGCTGAGTGTGCTGCGAGTTCACCAGGTGCATAACTTACCGTAATAGTGCTTGAACTTTCGCCAGGAATTGTTAAAGGAAAGGTGATTTCTCCTAAGGTAAATAAACCTGAGTTTGTGCCGTTAATGCTAATATCGGAAATAATTAAATCTAAGGCTCCTGTATTTTCAATTGTAAAGGTTCTTTCAAAGTTGCTGAAAATAGCAACATCTCCAAAATCGGTATCGTCAGTAGTTGAAGCTGTGTTGTTTTCAAAAACTGAAACTGAATTTCCTTTTATATTTAGCACGGGCGATGGTGTGGTATATTTAGCAAGATATTCTGAACTTTTACCTCCCGCAGTAAGAAAAGCACCGCCGCAGTAAAGCAAATTATTGTAGGTTCCAATTGCATCAGGAGCAGCACCTATACCCGAACCTAAACGAGACCATGTTGTCCCGTCCCATTTTGCAATTAGGCTTCCTCCATCTGTTGTATAGAGAAAGGGACCTGACGCATAAAGAACTCCTGCACCATCAATTGCAAGTGAGCTTACCCAAATCAGAGCAGTATTTATACCCGTAGTAAGAGCTGTCCACTCTGTCCCAGACCATTTCGAAATAGCACCATAAAACGTAATATATGGAGTTCCAGCAGCATTAACTGCTAAACCAGTAACTTCATATGTTGCCCCTGTTCCAAGTGCCGACCATGTTGTGCCATTCCATTTTGCAATATAGTTTGCTTCCGATACAATTCCTGCTGTTGTAAATTTTCCAGCAGCATAAAGGTTTCCTGTGTTGTCGGTTGCTATTACATTAACAGCATCGTTCATGCCATCTCCAAGTGCCGACCATGTTGTGCCATTCCATTTTGCAGTATAGTTTGCCGATACAGCTCCTGCTGTTGTAAAGGTGCCACCTGCATAAAGTTGCCCTGTGTTGTCAATTGCTAAAGTTAGAACATTGGCGTTCATACCATCTCCAAGTGCCGACCATGTTGTGCCGTCCCATTTTGCAATATAATTTGCCGATACAGCTCCTGCTTCTGTAAAATCTCCCCCTGCATAAACGTTTCCGTTACGGTCAGTTTCTAATGCTAATACCTTAGCATTCAAGCCATCTCCGAGTGCCGACCATGTTGTGCCATCCCATTTTGCTATATTGCGTGCATACCCATTACCTGCTGTTGTAAATTCACCCCCTACATAAAGGTTTCCTGCAAAGTCAATTGCTAATGTATTAATAGGATTAGTTAAAATATTAGCTAGTGGAGACCATACAGAACCATTCCATTTCGCTATATTGTGTACATTGGTAACATCTCCTGCTTCTGTAAAATCTCCCCCGGCATAAATATTTCCTGTGTTTTCAATTAATAAAGACCGAACATCACCTTTCACCCAATCTTCAGATATAGACCATGTTGTTCCATTCCATTTTGAAATTCCGAATTGTGCTAATCCCCCTGCATAAATATTTCCTGTGTTGTCAGTTGCTAAACAAACAACGTGCATAGCTTGATCTAAATAAGTTCCAAGTTCAGTCCATGCTGTTCCATCCCATTTTGCAATAGCGTTTCCCGTGTCATTTACCGTTCCTATACCCGTACCACCTGCATAAAGTAGTCCATTGTTGTCAATTAGTAATGCGTAAACATTAGTGCCATACAAGCCATCTCCGAGAGCCGACCATGCTGTTCCATTCCATTTTGCAATAAGGTTTGTTGATACAGCTCCTGCTGTTGTAAAATTGCCCCCTGCATAAACATTTCCATCACCGTCAATTGCTATTGCTCTAACCACTTCGTTCATGCCATCTCCAAATGCCGACCATGTTGTTCCATTCCATTTTGCAATATAGTTTGCCGGCACACCTCCTGCTGTTGTAAAGTCCCCACCTGCATAAACATTTCCATCACCGTCAATTGCTATTGCATTAACCTCATTGTACGTCCCACCGTCTATGCCATCTCCAAGTGCCGACCATGTTGTTCCATCCCATTTTGCAATATTGTTTGCCGTCACACCTCCTGCTGTTAGAAAATAGCCACCTGCATAAATATTTCCATCTCCGTCAATTGCTAAACATTTAACTTCAAATGACATACCAGTTCCAAGTGCTGACCATGTTGTGCCGTCCCATTTTGCAATATAGTTTGCTGGCATACCTACTACTGTTGTAAAGCCCCCAGCTACATATATATTATTAGAAGCATCTTTTATAATTGCATAAACAGTACCAGGACCACCTGTACCACCTGTACCAGCTGGGCCTGCGAATTCATCGCTCCAGTTTTCGTCGCCTGCTACTTTGGTACCACCTTTTGTGTTTCCATTTGCCGAAAAAATGGGTTCTCCGTTTTCACCGTAGCTCATATTGTAAGCACTTGCATCAAAACTCCCCGTAATGTTGGAGTTTGCATTAATTGTTCCATCGGCATTTAAAAGCTGGTCAATGGATTTTGTTGTCTGCTTTTGTATTCCTTGGTTTTCTACTCCGCCTGCTATTTGTGCGTGCAGATTAAAACTGAATGCTACTATAAACAACATCGTAAATAAATAGACTTTCTTTTTCATGATTTTAAATTTATATAGTTAATAACTGAAGTTTCGGAGCATCTTTAGTCTTTATTTTACAAGTTTTTATTTT
>JAOZQN010000817.1 GCA_029932195.1 Bacteroidales bacterium
ATAAGTAAAAAAAATGGGGAATTAAATTTGGAAGTTTAAAATGAGAATTACTGATTTAAAACATAACTTTCCAATTCGTCTAACTCTGCAAACTCAGAATCTATTTTTTCTGTGTCGTAAGAAAATAAAGCATCGCTACTTGTTGCTACATTTTCTTTTTTTACGGACTCTCCTGCATTTTTACGTTCTTTTTCACTTAGTGCATCTGTAGCAAAAATAGAAGTAGAAAACGCAAATAAAACTAATACTAATAAAACTTTTGATTTCATAATAAAAACATTAATAAGTTAAAAAATAAGCTATTCATGTAAAGTGTCACAACAAGCTAAACACACTAAGTGCCTATGAAAATTAGGATTTTACAGGGCACCATTACACTGATAACAAAAATAAAAATTTCAACAAAAATAAAAACTTTTTCATTAAAACAAAAATAACTTTTTTTTAAATAAAAATAATATACTTTTGTTGAAAATTTTATTTGATATGAAAAAATCACAAAAAAGGCATTTTAAAAACTTATTCTTTATTTTTTTATTAGCAATTCCTATTCTTGGAAATTCTCAAAACATTTTTGACAGCCTACACACAGAACAATATGCTTCGTATTTATATGAAACTCAACAATATAATTTAGCAATTTCGGAATACGAAAGACTTATTTTTTTATCTCCAAATAATGAAAATGCAAAACTACAGCTTATAAAATCTTATCGTAAGAACGAACAATTTGATAACGGAATTAATAAAATTGATTTGTTTTGTGCCAACGAAAATTTTGTGATGAACAACGAATTTTCCCACGAATATATAAAATTATTACTTTTGGATAATCAAGATATAAAAGCTGCCTATTTTTTGCAAGAATCTAATGTTTTTTCAGAAGTAGAAAAACAAGAGTATCTTCTTAGTATTATTTTATTAGAAGGAAGGTATAAAAAAAGTGCAAAATTTATTTCAGATAATAATATTGAAACAAAATATTATAAATCACTTGTAGAAATATCAAATTCGGCTCAAAATATTCGCTATAAAAGTCCTTTTATGGCAATGTTCTTGTCCTCAATTATTCCAGGAACAGGGAAAGTTTACACAAAAGACTGGAAAGATGGACTAATTTCGTTGTTTTTTATTGGTATAAATGGCTATCAATCGTATCGTTATTTTAACAAATATGGAGAAAAAAGTATTCTCGGCTGGTCTTTTGCTGGTGTCTCTTTTGGTTTTTATACAGGAAATATTTATGGCTCGTTCAAATCTGCAAAACGATATAACAATAAATTAGATAATGAAATACATAAAAAAGTTGAAAATACAGTTTTTGGGAATTTTTAAACCGAAAATTACAGGTTACAAGTTGCAAGTTGCAAGTTTCGCAAAGCGTTACAATATATTAAACCTAATATTATTTGTATTAATTCTTATATCTACAGCTAGTACTGTAAATTCTCAGACAAGTGAACAGACGTTAATATTTGCTGATAATCAGTTTAATAATAAGAATTATGAAATTGCATTAGAACATTACAAAAGAGTTCTATTTTTTGAAAAAGAGCAAAATAATTTTTATATTTATAATCAAATAGCAAATATTTACAACGAAATTGATGACTACGGAGGTGCTATAAAATATTATGACCTATCATTAAATTCTTGCAAAAATGACAGCATGAAATTTGAGCTTATTTTCAAAAAAGCAAACTGTTATATTTTATTGTCAGACTTCAACTACGCATTAATTGATTTATACGCAATTAGCGACAGCCTCTCTCCTACTCTACTCTCGCGAAAACATTTTTATCTTGGAGTATGTTTTTATGGATTAGAAAACTATAAATCGGCAGAAAAATATTTTATAAAATCGTTACCACCACAAGAAGAATCAATAAAAAAGCTATTTGAAAACGAGAATAAATTTTACCGACCAAATCCTAAAACTGCCGTTATTTTGAGCTTTGTATTTCCTGGAGCAGGGCAAATATATGCAGGCGATACAAAAGACGGAATTAACTCATTTTTATTGTCTTCGCTTATTGCAACTGCCACCGTATATATTGCATCTGCTTATGCTCCAATTGATGCAATAAGTTTGTTGCCTTGGTTTACAAGGTTTTATCAAGGAGGGATTTATAATGCCAAAGAAACTGCCGAAAGAAAACGACAGGAGAATAGAAATGAGATTTTTAACAAAATATTAAAAGAGATGCAGACAACAAGTCCTTTATAACTAAAGTTTTTGCCTTCATTTTATATTGATTATCAATAATTTATAAAATT
>JAOZQN010000215.1 GCA_029932195.1 Bacteroidales bacterium
ATATAAAGCTAAAAGAATGAGTAATTACCTGTCCAACCTTACGTGGGTAGCCAATTTTTTCACAAAGGTAAGCTATTTTTGTTTAAGCAAATTAATTATCTCTTCTTTATCTTTTATTCCAACAATTTTAATAATTTTATTTTTTATACACTTGCCCTCTTGATTGAGCTTGATAAATATAAATTAAAATTTCATTATCATTTATGGTTAGCAAAACTCTAAATTTTCCAAATCGTTTTTTGTATGATTGTAAACCTTTGTATTTAAGACCTTTTACTCTGCCGTCGTGTTCTGTGTGTGGTGAGTGGAGTAATTTTTCATCTTTCCATTTTTCAAAAGCCTCTTGTATGTGTTTGGGCTGTTTTTCTATATATTTTGTTGGTTGTTTTCCTACAATTATATTATATTTTTTCATGCTGCACTTATAAAATTGGAATAGTCGCCTCTTGAAATTTCATCTAACGCTTGCATAACTTCTTTATCCATGTAAAGCTCCAGACCCTCTCTCAAATCTTCCATGTTGTCTATTAGCCTGTGATATTCTTTTTTTATTTTGTTGCTCTCTGTTTCTGTTACTAAATTAAATAGCATGTGTATTGCAGTATATAGACCTGAATATAAGCCGTCTAATGTTTTTATTTCTTGCTCTGCTTCTTCTGGTGTTAAGTCGCTGTAATAAATTTCGTCTTTTTCAAATTGCTCGTTAGCATAATTTAAAGCATCTTTTAGTAGGTCTAAAATATTATTGTCTTGCGTGGCAATTGCCGTGCTTGCTTTACCCATAGTTTGAAGTAAAACAAACATTAAAATATTTTGTTTTTTTTGTTTCATTGTTTTAATTTTTTCTACAAAGATACTATTTATTTTTAAGTAAATTAATAATCTCTTCTTTATCTTTTATTCCAACAATTTTAATAATTTTAGTTTGGATTTATTTTAAAATTGCAGGAGTATATTTTTCTGTAAATTGATAATCATAAATTGCTTGAATGATTGGTATTAATTCCTTTGCGTTGTCTATATCAACATCTTCTTTGTGAGGATTATAAATTATTGCTCCATTTTTAATATATAAAGTAGCAAAGGTTAGCTCGGTAATAGATATTTCCATTTTTATTAATTTGTTGTCTGCAAAATATGCAATTAATTCTGTATATTCAAAATATGTGTCCTCCCATTCCTCGCCATCAAATCCCCCCATACTAATTGATGCCATGTTACCTGACTGACGACCAGAAAAATACGTATCTGTTTTATAATCTTTTAGATTAAAAGTATTATTCGTTTTTTTTTCAGCATATTTACTTATTTGAAAATCAATGAAATCTGTATCACTGTTCTGTGCAAAAATTGATAACGAAATTAATAGTGCTGCTGAAATTAATAAAATCTTTTTCATAAGTTAGTTTGTTTTTAGTGTAAAATTAATATTATTTATTTTTTAAAAGGTTAATAATTTCTTCTTTATCTTTTATTTGTTTTTTTAGATATTCATTTTCTATAGCAAGAGAATTACAACGCTCATTTACTATTTGTGTGTTCTTATTTCCATTTCCATTTTGAGAATTTGCTACATTATAAGAACCATCTCCATCTTCAAAAAAATAAGACATTGGCATTCCAAAATGTTCAGAAATTTTGACCAAATATTTTGTATTTATTTCATTCTTTTTAAAAACATTTAACAATGTATTTTTTGTTATTCCAATACTAAAAGCCAAATTTTCTATTGAAATTTTGTTTTTAGTCAATAAAACTTTAATTTTCTTTTCAAGATTAAACATTTATATAAGAGAGTTTTACAGTTGTTTTATTTTTTTTATTGACTTTTAGTCAATAAAAAGTAGTCAAAAAATTTGCACCGTGTTTTTTTTATTATAGATTTGCATTCTTAATTGACTGTAAAGATACAACGAAAATTTACAGATTAAAATTATATAGAGTTCTTTGACATGCTGAGTTTTTTTACACATTGAAATTTAAAAATTCCAATGTGTTTCGTTTATTTTTTTTACCAATATTTTAAAAAAAGGCATTTTTAATGTGTTATTCCAATGCGAGTTAGGTATAATATCTGATGCGTTAAAAAAACTAATTAAATGCAATCTTGCTTGACAGTATTTAACATTAAGAGGTTTTGTTGTCATTCCTTTTTTTATTTCAAAAGTAAAATCATCGTCATAATTTTGTGATGTAAGCATTATGCCAAAAAAAGAATTTTCTAATTCTATGGCTTCGTTGCTTGACAATACAATTAATGGGTGTGGCATTGTTCCATCGGGCAAATTAAAAGGAACTTCTATAATAGAGCGTTGGTAGATTTTCATAAACTTACATTTTGTAAGGCTGATAACGATTTTTTAGATAGTTCTTTTTTCAAGCCTTCTTCTGTAGGTATTCTTTCAAAAAGTGTTCTTGCATTTTTTCTTAATATTGTATCTATTTCGTATAGTCCTGTAATACAGTCAAATACAATGCTTTCTATATTGTTATTTTCATAATAATTTATATTTTCTAATTGAGATTGTATCTTAATTATTTTATTTATTAAAATATTTATTTTACCGAGTTCTATTTTACTTTGTTTTGCGTTCAAGTTTTCAAAAATTACTTTTAAACCTACTATTTGAACATAAAGAGTTGTAAATTCTTTAATTGTAATAGTTTGCAAACGTTTAAGAACAAAATTAGAAAAAGATATTTTACGAAATTTAAACAAGTTCTTTATTTTTGATAAATTTTCAGAAAATAAAAATTCTATATTTATTTGATTTAAAGTTAGTGTTTCCATAATATTTTAAGTTTTTTACAAAGATACTATTTATTTTTAAGCAAATTAATAATCTCCTCTTTATCTTTTCCTTCTTTTATTATTTCCATTCAAAAGAATAGCGATTTTTTACATAATGGTCATACCATGGGTTTATCTTTGTTATATAAATTGCAGAATTTTTTTTATCCTCACTACTCGGAGTCATTACAGTTTCATCGTTTCGGGTTGCTTGTTTTATTGAAAAAATAGAATTGTTATTTACATACAATGATATTCTATACCAACCATCAGTAGCTTCTTCTACGTAATCTGTATATTCTTCATTGTCATCTTCGGGTTCAATAGTTATCATAACCATTTTATCATCAACAAAATAATAAGTTAGTATATCGCCGTCGACAGATGTAATTATTTGACAATATTTATCTGTGGCACTTGCTATGAAGGTTCTACCGTTGTCTTCTACTATTGTGCCGAAGTTAAATTCATCGGAAGCTAAATTGTCTATTTTCTCAACTTGAAAATCAATATAATCGCTGTCTTGTGCAAAAATTGATAACGAAATTAATAGTGCTACTGAAATTAATAAAATCTTTTTCATAAGTTAGTTTGTTTTTAGTGTAAAATTAATATTATTTATTTTTTAAAAGGTTAATAATTTCCTCCTTATCTTTTATCTGTTTTTTTAGATATTCTATTTCTATTTTCAAATATTTATTATCACCTTCTTCAATACTTGAATTTATATTTACTTTACTATTAGATAGTTTGTTGTTAGAATAATTGCTTTCTGGAACTTTTTCTCCCAAAAAATAGCTTGCAGGTAATTCTAAAAAATTAGATAATTCTAATAAAACATCTACGGGCATTTTTGTTGAATTATTCAAATAATTGTAAAAAGTTGCTCTTTTTACACCTATTTTCACCGCAATATGTTCTTTATCTAATTTTTTGTTTGCGATTAAGTCGTTTATTTTCAGTAAATAATGTTTCATAAGAAAAAATAAATCTAAATTTATTGTCTAATTTTTTGGAATGCTGGATTTTGTTTTTAGATTTGCATTCTAATTTGACTGTAAAGATACAACGAAAATCGGGAATAAAAAATATAATTATTGATAATTAAAAAAATGGCTAAGCAAATAAAAGCTAAAATACCAAAACTTAAAGAAGCGGACCGGGTTAAGATTATAGATAGACCAGACATATTAGCCGTTCAGCCAATAACACATGTAGCAAGTATTCGCTACGGTCATAAATCTAGCTGGTGCACGGCAACTGGCAATGTAAAAGAGTTTGAAAAACATTCCGCAAAAGAAATTTTAATATACATAATTATATACACCTTAGACGAAAAAGGCAAGAGAAACGGAGAAAAAACAAAAATTGCTATTTCTAAACCAAAAAGAATAAGAACTATTAATAAAATAACTTGTTACGATAGGTTTGATGCCACAATTAATATAGAACTTGTAAAGACTATAATAGGTTCGGACGATTTTGAAACTATACTTAATTATTTAAAAATAGGAGTGGTTCGGTCTAAACCCCAAAAACTACGACAAAACACTTCGGAATTTAAAATAGGAGATCTTGTTAAATGTTTAGGAAAACGGAGATTAAAAATAAAATATTTTGAATTTGAAGAGGAAAGATGGAAAATCCACTTAACGAAAGGCAGAGGCTGGCAAAAAGCTTTATATTATAAAGAAAGCAATTTTTCTAATTTTTCTTTTAAACTATCAATAAAAAAAGGAGATATAAAAAAAGCAAAAGTAGTAAACGTGAACAGTTCAAGTATTACAATAGAGCTTATTGAAGTTGCAAATATCAACGAAATAAAAGCTAAACTTATTAAAGATTATAAGATTAGCTTACGAATAAATATGACAACAAAAACGGAAGTGAAAGTATTATCAGAATAAAAAATATACAACACCTACGACACATGAAAAATACCGCTTATACAGACTTCTTGTATTCAAAAGAAGAGCAGATAAAAATTAAAAAAGTAGTTCAAGAAAAAGAGCAACAAGCAAAAATGCTAATTAATGATTATTTATTATTAGACGAAGAGTTAAGAATCTTGATAAGGCATTTTAAATTGTCTGACAAACAATTTTCTGTTATAATAAAAAAATACAGAGAAATGTCTGAAAAAGAGTTAAAACAACTCACTATTTAGTCTATAATTGTTGGTCTTTTTTTGTAAATATAAATATGTTTTGTTGATTCTTTTATATTTCCTGGACTATCTTTATCTAACAAGCCTTGTTTGTGCAAGGCACTTTCTAATGCTCGTGCTAATCTTTTTGTTCTCATATTCCAGCAGTTCCAAAAACGGCATTCTGCATTGTTTTTTATTTCGTGTTCTTTTTTGCGTCTGTCTTCATCGTTTGTAATACCAACATACCAGCGTGAATTTTTAACCCAAATAGTTGAGTTTTTATCCATGTGTTCAAAAATTTTAGCTCTGGTTTTTTTATAAGTTTTTGTTTTTGATGGAACTATTTTTTTAGCCATAATCTATTTGTTTTTAAGTAGTTCAATAATTTCGTTTTTGAGTTCTATTTCTTTTTTTAAGCCCTCATTTTCTTTTTGAAGAACTTGCAGACTAACATCAGAACCAGAACCAACAGAAAACTCAGCATCGTTAAAAAAATAACCTACGGGAACTTCTAATACTTCGGATATTTCAAAAAGAGTTTTCAATTTTAAAGTGTTTTTTTTAATCATATATGAGTAACCCTGTTCTGAAATATTTAGCTTATTTAAAAAAAATTTCATTGTCCAACCAAAATTGGTTACATTTTTTTTAATTTTTTTGTCTATGATTTTCAGGTCTTTATACATAAATTTAAAAATACTTTAATTTTTAATTGAAAATTGTTTGTATTCAATTAAAATGTTTTTGCATTTGCAATCGTATTTCACTGTAAAGATACAACGAAATCTTGGAAAAAAAAATATATAAGAATAAAAAAAACATACAAAAATGAAAAAAGAATTAATAGATTTTGACAAATACTGGGAGAGCCTGAAGAAATTTAAGACTGAAAAAACTGAATTTTTAGACGAGTATCAAGCACGATTTAACGTGAGCGACAGGAGTAAATTTAATAGAGATAGGCGAAAAGGAAAACTTACAGTAAATACAAAACTATTTGCTGGAGAATATTTTGGAATAGATTTTTTTTTCAGTAGTCCACAAGAAACAACAAATACATAACAGCATAATAGAAGTCTGGGGAGACATAATATACTATGCCAATTTTAAGCGTAGAAAATTAAGTCCTTATTGCATCAGCTCCCCAGCATGTAACATAGGACTTTTTTTCTACCTTTTTTTTAAAAACAACTAAAAACTAATATATTATGGAAACTTTTTTTGAATTATATAGAAATATTCCAGAAGTAAAAAAACGGTCTGCTTTTAGGGATAAAATTGTAGAAGTATGTAATGTTAAAGTTTTTACATTTTACGGTTGGCTACGTCGTGGCGATATTCCTAAGTGGCATAAAAATACAATAGCAAGTTTTTTAGATAAAGAACAAGAACAATTATTTCCAGCTAATTAACTTATAAAGAAACAGTGCTTTTTTTAACAGAATATTATGGATATAGATTTAGATAAAGTAAAATCTCAGCAACTCAAATTTAAAAAGATAAATATTAAGTCGGACAAATTTGAATTTATAGCATACGACTATAAAGATGATGGTATTTTATATATTGTTAAGTTTAGAGATAGAAAAACCTATACAAAAAAAGTTATTGCAATTATAGGTGGTTCTGTTTTTATGGACACAGACTTAAACAATCCAGACCTACGTCTGAAATTACTTATACCTTTTAAAATTAACAGACCTTTTGAATTTTCTAAAAAAACTAAATAAGGATTAATATTATGCAAGTATCTAATTGGACTAAAAGCCGAAAAACAACAATGAAAAAAATAATAGCCACTGTGGTTGCCCCTAATTATAATCCTACACAGCAAAAAGACAAAGAGCTATCCTTTTGGCTTCTGGGAGAACAGGAATTGAGTATGGAAATATACATGTCCGAAATTGAAGCAAAGAATTTAATTAAAAAAATGGAACTTGCTATTGAACGTTTGCAAAAAAACAACAATGAAAAAATTTAAAAAATATCTAAACTACATATTTGTTGTGATGAAAGAGAGGGAGTTTATCCTTAATCTATTACAAAAAGATATTGTTTATCTTTATTTTGAAAATGAGTTGAACAATAATGATAGTGAAGATAAAGAAATTAATGAAGAACTTGAGTTAAAAAGAAAAAAAATAATTGAGATAAATCGCAGGTTAAAAAAATAATTTATTAAACAAATTTTTTAAAAATAAAAACTATGCAAGCTACTTTTAATATTGATAATAAGGAAGTTTTAAAAGAACTTGCAGATATAAAAAGAATGTTAGTGCCCAAAGAAGAGACTGGTTTTGTAATAAAATACAAAGAAGACGAAAAAGTAAAATCAAATGTTGCTGCAAGATTTTTAGATATAAAAGAAAGTCAAATGAAAAGATTAACTGATTATATAAAATTTGACGGTTGGAATAGAATTTTGGTAAAAGATTTATTGGAGTTTAAAGCAGATAACCAAGTTATATTACAAAACCTTGAAAATTAAGAAAATTATGGAAAATCAAGAATGCGAAAAATATCTAAAATTGAAACAAGAGCATAAGTTGCTCCGAGAACGCTTGGCAGAGGCAAAAGACAATAATTATTTAATTGAAGAGCGAAAAATAGAAACGGAACTAACAAACTTAATTTCCAAAGTTATAGAAAATTTTGTAACAATTTAATTGAAAAGAACAATGTCAAAATATCCAAAATTTATAATAGAAAATGACAGTTTAATTTTATCAACAGTAAACTTACATAGGGATATTGTTGTTACTGATGATAAAAATGTAAAAGGTGGAGGCTGGTGGAGGTTCAATAGCGAAACTCAAACTTTTACTTTTTGGGATAGTTCTATAGATTTTGGTAAAGCTAAATTAGCAGATATAGTAAGCTGCATTGCAAATGACAAAGTTTACTCAAGTAAAATGGAAATTGATAGCATTGCTAACAAGTTCAATTTTGCATACGAAAACGACGACAACACAATAACTAAAATAGACAAACAACTAATTGAAAATAGTTTAAAGACTCAAAATCAAAAAACTAAAGAACAAACAAAAAAAACTTTTTGGAAAAGATTTTTTAATATTAACCTATAATAACTTAAAAACAATGGAATTAGAAAAAAATTGCACAATGGTAGTTGAAAATTATGATACATTTATTATTGGAAACACGCCTCGTGTCTTTTTTAAAGGCAGTTTCCTGGAAATAGGCAAAGACGAGGGAGGTATTTTTATAAGAGAAGAAGAAGAGCCAGACCTTACAGTTCCACGAGAGAATAAAGAATTACACGATGCGTCTATCAATGTTCTCCGAGACTGGAAACAATATCGTAAAGATACGATAAAAGAAAATAAAGCGAAATTGTCGGAAATGGAGGAAGTAAAAATGAAAGCAGAAGATATTAATTTAATAAACAAAGAAGTAGAAAATATTTTAGAAAATGTAGTTGGCAAGGACAAAATGGACGAAATAAAACAAAAAGCAGACAAACTCGTGAAAGTGGGGTCTGTTGTCTTAAAAGAAATTTATGAAGAAATTATGCCAATGATAGACGAGTATTTAGAAAAAGAAGAGCAAAAAGTATAAGGTTAGTTCCAAAAGCCCCTTTACATGAAATAAGCACATAAACACCTTATTGCACGAATAAAAGTCAAAATGAGGTTTCATAAATTACTTGTAATGCTTTACGAAAATAAATAAAACTATCAAAATTGGGATAGAGAGTTTTTAACAACTGGAGAGTTGGTAGAGTGGTTTATTACAATAGGTTGCTAACCTATGACCTTAAAAGGTTCGGGGGTTCAAATCCCTCACTCTCCGCAAAAAAACTGAAAAATGACAGCTAAAAATGAATATATAGACTTAGTTTATTTTGACAATGATACAGAATTACAAGATAGGTTTATTACCGATATACAAAAAGACTTTAAATCTGTTAAATTAGAAAATTGCCACCATGAAAGAAAAGGATTACGTCAAGAAGTAACATTGCCAAATTCAGAAGAGAATAATTATCATACTTGGCTTATGTCAAAAGAATATTATAGATGGTCATTAACAATGACAATAATGTATGGTCTTGATAATGAAAAATTTAATAAGTTCAAAATAAAAGCCAGTAAAAAATAAAAACTATGCCACCAATAACAAATTTTTTACAATCCACTTTTGATAAGTGGAGACAAACACCTCAATATATTGGGGTGTCGGATAATCAAAAATGTAGAATATTCCTTACCGAAATTCGGCAAGTAAAAGAATACAAAGAATACTCCAACAAGTTTGTGTTCCGAACAGCCAGCAGTAAATATGAATTTAGTAAATCAAATTTAACAATTATTCATTTGGAGGATACTGCCAATATTGAACGCCAATTCAAATATGATTACCACAAAAGGACAGAGTCTCAACAAAATTCAAGAATGCCAAAAAGTTACACAGAAAAAATTAAAGAAATATGGAAATTATAATAAAAAAAACAGAATTTCAAAAAGGTTTAGAAGATGCAAAAAAAATATTTTTAGAAAATTATGCAAATGAAGTGCATATTGAACCAGAAGAAACTTTTTTTACAGAAGTTTTAAGCTCAAAAACTACCAAAGGTAAAATAGATAAAACTAATCCAAACTTAAAAGACGAATTAAAAAATGCTTATACAGAAGAGGTTAAAAAACACCCATTTTTAAAAATATCTCTTCCAATATCAGTTATTGGAATTATCATAATTATAGCAAGATACATTTTTATTAATTTCTTATAACAAAACAAAAAACAATGAATAACAGATTAAAAAACCAACGAAAAAAGAAAAATCTAAGGCAAATAGATTTATCTAAAAAAGCAGGAATATCTAAACAAGCGTATATCAACATAGAAAAACATGATGCTGACCCAAAAACATCTTTGGCGATTAGCTTAGCTAAAAATTTAGATACTACGGTAGAAAAAATATTCTAAAAATATTTATAAATAGAGTTAAATAACTGAAGTTTCGGAGTTTATAACATTTTAAATATCAAGAAGTTAAAAAATTAAAATTAAGATAAAACCGTTAAAAGCTTCT
>JAOZQN010000216.1 GCA_029932195.1 Bacteroidales bacterium
TGACATTCAATTTGCGATTGTTTTTCGAGAAATATGCCGTTTTTGTGAGTTCTGATCTTACTCTCTTTTACATAAAAGGTTTCCAAACTTTTTCTCTATACTTCTCTCTATCAAATCGTTCACACTCATCTGCCGAACTAATATTTTCTGTTGTATAAGCAACTTCTTTCATAAAATCCAATGCTCTATTTGCACTTTCGCCCATGTTTATAAATACAGACTCCTTATCTTTTATCAGGTTATTTTTCAAAGCTTCAAAAAATCCAAGAATACCTGCTGCCGAAGCTGGTCCTATTTTTATAACTCTTTCGTAAGCAATTAGGCGAGCTAAATCTACTGCCATACTTTCCTTTACAGGGAAAATTTCACCACCAGTTCGTCGCACGAGCGGAGCCATAAATGGATACATTCCTGGATTTCCAGTAGCAATTGTGGGAATTAATACTTGTGGGTTTTCATAAATAGGATAATCTTTTTCGTAGCCTTCGGGGAAATTATTTGCCTTAGCTTTTTTCCACGCATGAGCCATTGGGGCACATAAATCTCCTTGCGATAGCAGGAAACGAGGCATTTTATCAAGTAAACCTGTTTCTTTAAAATCTAAAAATGCTTTTTCTACCGCAAAAGGTCCTGTTCCTCCGCTAAGTGCTTGAACATAAACATCTGGAATTTTACCCATAATACGTAACATTTCAAACACCTGTGTTTTTTTTGCTTCTAATCTTAGTGGGTCTAAATTTCCGCCAGTCATAAGTAAGCCGTATTTTTTGGCGTAATCTGCTGCAACTTTTTTAGCATAAGCATAATCGCCTTTTACTCTGAATAATTTTTGTCCATAAGTTCCGATATGTGCTTCGCTGTCTGGCAAAGAGTTTTCGGGGACAAATATTGAGCAAGAAATTCCTGCTTTTGCCAAATAATGTGCAAATGCCGAAGCCGTATTTCCTGTGCTTGCTACAACATATTCTTTTATGCCATTTTCTTTTAAAACACTGGCAGCCACTGCTCCACCCTTGTCTTTAAATGTTCCTGTGGCAAAACTTTTATCGTTTCTGTTTACAAATACTTCAAGTTCTAAACCGTATTTTTCTTTGGCAAAATTTTCTAAAAAATCCCATCTCTCAATCGGAGCAACTCCTTCGCCATCGGTTACAATATTTTTACGGTCGTTTAAAGGTAAAAAATCAAAATAATGCCACAAATTTTCTGGCTGTGCATCTTTGCTTATTAACGACTTAATAATCTCTTTATCAGTATTATATATTGTTGTTACTGAATTATTGCCACATTTTGGGCATTTTTGATTTAAAGAAAACCATTCTTTAAATCCGTCTATTTTTTGTCCGCATTTGCGACACTCAAAATGAAATTTTGACATGTTAAATTGGTATATTAGTTTATTGGTTTATTAGTTTATTGGTTTTTTGGGCTCATACAAAATATTTACGCACCAAATTTAATTTTATGTTTTACAACGATAAATTACCTACCAAACAGCCTTTTCTTTTTATTAATACAAAACAAAGTTGCAAAAATTAAAAGATTGTCTGACAGGTTAATAAAATATACTTTCTTTTAAATAAATATTTTTTTTGAAAAATTCATAAAATATATTTGGTGCGTAAGTAATCGTGATGAGCCGTTTTTTGTTAATCTACATTAACAAAAACAACTATTTTTTGATAAATAGTATTATCATTTTCATGTTTTTCATGAAAAAAGAGTTCAACTTTGCTTTACGAAATTTAGTTTTCATTAATCTAAAAACTAAACAAATATAAAGAACAAGAATATTTGCCTCAGTCAGGTGTTTTCACCTGACTGCAATCTTATGAGGCGGTCAGGTGGAAAACACCTGACCGAGGCAAGTACCTACAATATTTTTGCAACTCGTTATTCGTAGTCCACGATTATCATCGTGGGTTATCAATAGATCGTCCTTATGGACTTTGGGACGCACACTAATTAGCTATAATTGTTAGATTATTAAAAATATTTTGACAATTTAACAATATAACAATTTTAGCAATATTACTTTTATTCTACAATTATTTTTTGATTTATGATTTCGTTATCAATTGTAAGTTTTATCGTATAAACACCTTTTGCTTGGTTGCTTAAGTCAATTGTTGTTTGATGATTTTTAATTGTAGATTGATGAATTATTTTACCAGAAATATCTGAAATAATAATTTGTGCATTATCAGAAGTATTTGGTAATTGGATATTTAGATTGTCGGTGGTTGGGTTTGGATAAAATTTAATTATACCAACATTAGAATTAATTGAAACTAATCCTACTTGAATTTCATATTCTTGTCTTACTGGTTCTCCTGTTCCAACTGCCTGAATAATAACTTCATGTAAACTATTTTCGGTTGGAGCAGTTCCATGTAAATTTGCTGTTCCGTCTCCATTATCATTAATTTCGAGCCAAGTTGGCAATGTTGGAGCAGTAATAACTATTCCTTTGCTTTTACTTGCCGAGCTAAATCCAGGAAAGGTAATAAAATCAACCCAAGCACAGTCGCTACCATTAGTAACAGAACCGTCTTTTTCGTAAATCCATTTGAAAGTATGCAAGCCTGCAGAAACATCGTAAGTTTGTTCTGCCCACGAAGTATTGCCAGCCCATTGGTCTTGTTGATTAGCATCAATATAAAATCTCAGATAATCATAATCTACTTCTGAACTTACTTTTGACCAAAAAGATATTTCTCCATCTGCCGAAACATCGCAAGTTATTGATAGTTCGGAATATTGGTCGTCTGTTATAGTTCCCGATTTTGCGGAATTAGTTCCTTCATAAGCATCTGTATCAATTGTCCAGTCTGCATTGCCAGCATCTATTATCCAATTATACGACAAAAAATCACCTGTTTCAAAATCTTCTATTTGTAAACCAATAGATGGATTAAAAATAAATATTTCTTGATATTCGCCACCAACAAGTGTAAATATTAGCTCTATTGTTTGACCTATTGGAGTGTCTTCGTTAATAGTTATGCTATAAACTGCTGGTAATTCGTCTCCTACTGCAATTGTTTCAAAATTAAATTCGGTAGTATTAATTGTAACATATTCGCTTGTGGAAGTTAAAGTGCAAGTAGCATCAAATAAATCTGCATGTCCGTTGTTGGCTGTATTAATGGTTATTGAAGCAGTTTCACCAGCGTCGAGCATACCATCTCCATCGCCAGCATTTCCTTCAATAGTAATATCATAATTATATGAAGCTCCAAAATCAATTTCTGTAATAGGTGTTGATACAAAAGCAACTGTAGAACTATTATCATCTATTTGATTAAAAGCAATTTGCAAAACAGGAGCATTCATTATCATAGTAAAATTACTTTGCCATTCCGTTCCTGCAGAAACAGCGGTAACAGTAAATAGAACAACGTGAGCATCAGGCACATTATCTGCAATATCAAAAGCAAAAACGTTTGTTAATTCAATAGTTTGCTCGGCAGAAAAACTACCGTAAGATTCTGTTGCGTCTGTAATTGTAATATACTCATCGGTAGTTGATAACGTTACTTCAACATTAGAAGTTCCAACTGTTCCAACATTTTGCATAGCTACAGTTAAAATTATAGATTCGCTGTAGTCAGCTAATCCATTGCTATTTCCAGAGTTATCGTTTATAATATTAGAGTTATAAATAACATAAGGTTGGTCTGAAAAAACAGATATTGTTTCAAGAACACGATTTCTGTTGTGTGCAATAATTGAAACGTCAATTATTTCGGCAGAAGTTATGGCTTCAAACATATTTACTATTGCTGTTCCTGTTTCGTCTGCAACTCCACGTCCTATTAATTCGCCGTTTTGCATTAGTCCAACTCTTGCATAAGGAGCATCGGTAATAAAAGTTATTTGTGTTGTTCCAATAGAAACGGCAGCATTGTAATTCGCAGTAATACTGGTAGGTTGTGCTGTCCAGATGTCCATAGAAGGGTCTCCAAATAAAGTCGTTTCATACATACACCATCGGTTTGCACCATAATCTATGTAGCCAATGTTATCTTCTCGGGAGTCTCTGTCGGCATCGCCAATTTGAGTAATATTTTCGCCAAAAATGGCATCAAAAAATTCTCTATCATAATAATGCGAAGAGCCATTTGTTCCTGTATTATCTCCCCAACCATATCTTGAATTAGAAATAAAAGCTACATTGCCATTTTCAAAACCAGTCATAACTTCCGAAAAGCAATCATCTGTGTAACTGCCAGTTGTAGTTCTGTTATCATACGAACCACAATAGCAACCTTGCGAATATTCAATTGCATATCCTCTTGTTACACCATTATTTTGAAAATTAGTTGTATTTATATCCGAGTTATACATTGTCATATTGTAAGTTACATCGCAATGTCCAAGATGATTTAATAAATTTACTCCAGTAGTATTATACTGTGCAAATACCTGAGAATGAGACCAATTACCATCTTGTTCGTATAATTGTTCTATTGCCATTTCTTCTCCAATTCCAATGGTTGTGTATCCGTCGAAAGTTCCTCCAGTTTCAATTTGAGTTTTATACATCTTGCCCCAAATTCCGTCCCAAAGTAGTTCGCCTATCATAAGAGCTTTTTCAATATCATCAATAACTGGCTCGTTTTGATACATATACAATTTATGAGTAGAATTTTCAATTTCGGTGGCATTATCTACGCAAAGTCGCCCTATTGATACTTCTGCATATAAATCATCTTCTCCTGGTTCTCCCCAGTATCCGTTTCCATTAGTATTCCAATTTCCGTCTAAACAAGAAAAATACATATCTGACGGAATATCTGAATCATCGTAACCATACTCAGTATTAGAGTAAAACCCTCTATGAGGAACAACTGGCGTTGCAGGGTCTGCGTCTCCACCAAGTATTACATAGCTAATTCCATAATTTTGATAATAATCAGTAATACAATTTCTAATTTTTTCTTGATTATCTGCACCAGAGTAGCTTGTATAAATATTTTCTACTGTTACCGTAGCAATGGCATATCCAGTGGAAGTTTTAAAATCTATATAATCTTGAAATTCAGGAAGTAAAACATTATTTGAAATTAATAAAATATCATATTCGCTAAGGTCTTTTGTATATGAATAATTTTTTAAAGCAGCAGGATTATCTACAATTTTTGTTATTCTATTTTTGATATTAGAATTTGTTCGTAAATTATTAGCAGCTTTGTTTGTGCTTTTTAGAGTTATTTCAACTTCAATATTTTTAATAAATTTAACTTTATTTTCCGAAGGAGTATATTCTATTGGACAAATTGTAAAAGAGCCAATTGAGTGTCCTGCAAGAAAATGTGTATTAAAATTATTCAATTTATTTTCAGGAAAGATATTATTTGAGTTGTAAATAGCTTCGTTTGGAGTAACAACATAGTTGTTGTCTGGTTTTGATAGAGGAAATTGTCGTGATGCTGGTTTTATTTTTATATCAGCTATTTTTTGATAGTAATTTGTGCTAACGATTTTTATACTTTGTATTTCAGTGTTTTGTGGCAGTAAAATATCTGCGGCAAATAGTGGAATACTTGGGCTTCCTTCTGCCCCTAGATTTCTACAATTTTCGTAAATTAATTGCGAATAACCCAATTTTTCTTTCTTAACAGTCGGTGTGTCAAAACTATAAGAATACTTTAGAGTTTGTGCATTTGTAAAACCAAAAATTAGTAATGCAAATAAAAGAGTAGTAAAACGTTTCATAAATGAATAAATTAAGTTAATAAATAAATTGTGAATTCAAATTGCTAATATTAGGATAGAAAAAATAAAAAAAGTTTCAAAAAAATAAAAAAAAACTTGTAATATTATAAAGTTTTAATAAAACAAAAATAGTCTATTTAGCTTATTATTAGAAATATAAGTATAGTTTTCTTTGTTTTAAAACTATTAATGTTTACACGAAGGTGAATTTCCGTCTTCGAAACTCAATTTTTTACGTTTCGCATTGTCCAACAGCCATTTCATTGCTCTTTTTGGGTCTCCAAAAAACTGAATTTCTATTTTATGATTTTCAAAAACTTCAAAAGTATAATTTTCAAAGCTATTTTTCAATATATTTGATATTAAAATAGCTTTTTTATCTATTTTTATTGATGCTATTTTTTTTAAAATATTATTATCAAGCCAATTAATAAATTCTTGGTTTACAAAATGCTCAATATTAACGACATCGCAAAAAATATGTCTTGCCTTTCGTTTAACCATTTTATTTGTAAAATTAAGCATCTCATCTTTTATCTGCTGTTCGGATAGCTCTTTTGCAAAATCAGTCCATTTTACATGAAATAAAAATTGAACTTCTAAATAGTTTACTGTCAGATATTTTGAGTTGTATAATAACATATTTTTATTTATAAATTATGTAGAAAGAAACGCTACAAGGTTTTGCAAACGCTTGTGGGTTTTGGTGTAACCCAAAAGCGTCTGCAAGACCTTTTTGGCGTTTAAATCGCAAATAAAACTATCCTAATACTTCTTTGTTGGTAAAACGATAGTCTGGTGTTATCAATTTTGCCATTTTTACTGCTGTAATTCCAGCTTCAACCCCTTTATTTCCGTGTTTTCCGCCTGCTCTGTCTTTTGCTTGTTGGAAGTTATCAGTTGTAAGCAATCCAAAAATAAATGGCTTGTTATATTTTGTATTAAAATACGTAATTCCCTGAGTAACACCATTACAGATAAAATCAAAATGCCGAGTTTCTCCCTGAATAACACAGCCAAGCACTATAATTGCATCAGTATCAATGTCTTCTGCGAAAATTCTTGCTCCTGATACCAACTCAAAAGCTCCTGGCACATTTATTCTTTTTATTTTTTCTGGATTTGCTCCATTTTCTATAAGCGACTGATATGCACCTTCGTAAAGTGCTTCCGTTATTTCACTGTTCCATTCTGCCACCACAATTCCAAACCGAAATTCTTTTGCGTTTGGAACTTCATTTTTGTTATGCTCTGATAAATTCTGCTTTTTCATGTTTTTTTGAGTTATTGAGTTCGCTAGTTTTTGGGTTATCGTGTTTTTTGATTTATTGGGTTGTTTACTTTTTGTGTTTTTGAGTTGTGTGTTTTCGTGTTTTTTATTACCGCATAGCGAAACTAATCACTTGATAACTCAAAAACACGATAACTCAAAAGATTACATTTTTTTCCATTGTTTTTTGTATGCTTTTGTGAGATGCTTAAACCATTTGCTTCCAGCTGTATAATCCAAAACTTTTACTTTTGATTTTATTTCTGGATTTAGCGGATGGTCTCTCCTTGCAAGTTTTGTTCCCAGTAATTGTTGATTATGTTTGGCATATTTATGTTTAAATGCTCGTTGTTCTAAAATTTTCAATAAAGAAAGTGCTTTTTCCAGTTCGTCTTGTCCAATATAATAATTTACCGAATAATTGATAAATTCATTTGAGCGTCCTTTTATATAATCGTATAAATCAACATGTTCCAATGCGTAAGTTTGACCTATTCTTTTGGTGTTGTAATACTCTGTAGCTTTCAAGTAATCATTTATAACTAACTGATATTGACCACGTCCATAATTCAAATTAACTTCATTTAGTTGAGTTTGATAATTTACAGCATTTGCAATTTCTTGTCGTTTATAATCGGCATTTGAAGCATCTATCATGCACTCTGTATGCGAGTTAGAAACATTTATTGCTTCACCTAAAAATTCATCTGCTTTAATATAGTTTTTATCAAAAATAAAACTCACTGCTTTTTGATAATGAGAATCGTAATCTGCTCTATAATTCAAACATTGTTGTTTAAATATCTTACCATTAAGGTTTTCAATAGCAGTATTTATTTCATTATCTGTCTTCAAATTATACTGATTTTTTAAATCAACTGCTTTTTGCAAAAATTCTCTTGCTGCCGTTAAATCATTTACATTAACTTTTTTCTCGCCTTTTTCTATTGTTTGTAAAATTAATGATTTTGCGGTTGAATTTATATAGCCAGCGAGTTTGTAATTTTTCTTTATACTAAACTCATTTTCAATGTTTTTAGCCTTATTGTAATGAGTAAGTGCTTGCTCATAATTTTGATATTTGACTTGTTTTGCTCCATCTGCGATATTATTATTGTAACGAGTTTGTTTAATATCAATAAAAAGCTGGTCTATTCTACTGTCTTTCTTTAAGTTATGAGCAATTTGATAATTATCTGCCTCCACAATATATTGCTCTGCTTTATCTAAATTTCCAGCTTTAAATTGTGATTGTGCAGCATCTACTTTTTTTGTGTAAACTCCTGTGTGAGCATCAAATAAGCCGTCTTGTAAGCTTTGTGTGCATTCAACATAATTGTATCTGTTACAAATTCTTTTAGCATTATTATACTCAGTAAGAGCATTTTGATATTTTTTAGAACTCAAATAACTATTTCCGTTTAAAATATATTCCGTATAAATTTTATTATGCCTTGATATAATTGTCTGATTATCTGGCAAATAATTCAAATTATCTGCTCTGTATTGAATTGCTATATTTAGAGTAGTTTCTGCTTGTTGTAATTTGTTTTCGTTTATATTTTTGTCCACAACTGCAAGTTGAATATTAAAATTTCCGATAACCGCCGTTTCGTAACCTCTATTCAAATCTTGCGAACAGGCTACTGCACTGATGTTTTGGCAAACATAATTTGCTTTATCAAACCAAACAATCGCATCGTTGAATCTATTTTGAGCGTTCAAACTATTTCCATTTTCAATATATTCAATAAAAATTAAATCTGCCAAACTATTTGATTTATTGATAGTTTCAACATCGGCATTCATTTTATAAATACTCAAAAGAATATTTAACGACTGTTCAAAATTCTGATTATCAAAATTAATTTTGGCAATTTGATAATGTGCTGGTGCAAAATTTTTATTTTGTTCAATAGATTTATTGAAATAAAATTGTGCCATTCTTACATCATTTTTTGCAAGCATAAGCATTCCTCTATCATAATAAATTATATCAAGTTTTTGTATAATATTACTACAGATAGTTTTTAACCTTGCACTTTTATCTCTTAAAGTTTCTAAATTATCTTTTATATTTTCTGGGTCGTTACTATTAAGTGGAAGTTCAGAGTAAAATTTTTGACGCTTAGTATTTGCTATATATTCTTCACTTTTTATTGCAATATCTTTATAATCAAATATTTTCTGCAAATCTTCTAAGCTACTTAAAACTGTTTCGTCTATAACAATATTTTCGTAAACATCAATTTCTTTCTGTAACTGGTTAGAGCTTGCATAATAAGATTCTATAATTGCAATTCTACTGTCAAAAATAGATTTATTTTGATAGTCATAAATAAGTATAGCATTTATTATTTCAAATTTGTAAGTTGTATTTTCGGGAGTTTCAATAGGAATATTTACTGTTTGCTCTGCAAGTTTTCCTGTTTTAACATTTTTATTAGAAAATTTATAAGTCCCCGTAGCCACATCATTTATAAAATAGTTTAGGTCGAAACTTATTTTTGTAGGCAAAAGATATTTTTTCATATTAAAAGTTCTGTAAAAATACTCGCCTTTGATTTGCAAATCCTTAACATTCAGTTTCAACGTATTACTGCTATAATATTGAGTAATTTCTTTGTCTGCCGTAAATTTCACCTTAATTTTGTAGGTATTGTAATTTTGGTTGTTACCTTCCGCCATTTTTTTAACAATAGCATTGTTATTTGCTCCCCCCTCTCCGTATTGTATTTTTACTGTTTTGTTTTTAGTCTCGTTGTAAATACTTGTTTGTGAGTAGATTAAACTTGCAGTAAAAACAAATACTGTTAGTAGTAGTAATCTTTTCATAGTTTTTAGAATTTTAAATTAATATTTAGGAGTATTGTAAAATAAATTAAATATTATTTTCTAAACAGATTACCTGTTTTTTTAGAAATATTAATACTTCTCTTTATTTGCTCTCTTCTACTCAAAATAACAAAAAATGTTTATAAAATTAAAATTTTT
>JAOZQN010000818.1 GCA_029932195.1 Bacteroidales bacterium
CGTTTTTGTAATATATTCACAACCAGCTAATTACAACTCCGAAACTTCAGTTAGATTATTTTGCCATTGTAAACCTTGAAGTAAAAACCAAAGAAATTTATGTTTATTTAGATGAGCGTAATATTATTCCCGATGAGTTTGTTGGTAAAAAAATAACATCTAAGGGTTTTCATCAAGTAATAAAAGTTCAAGATTTTCTTATACGAGATAAGCCTGTATTTTTGTTGATACGGCGAAGACGTTGGCTTTTAGAATCTACTAATAAAATAGTTAGTAGGGACTGGAATTTATTAGCCACGGGCACTCGTTATACCAAAACTTTTGCTCTTTTTTTAAATGAACTTTATAGAAGCTTATCCCATAAGTAGTAATAGTTTGGAGAAGTTTTATTCTATTAATGGTAATCATTTTGGTCAGCAATATAAAGAACATTTGAGTGATTTTAATAACTGGGAACAAAAAGAACATTCCAAAGATTGGCTTTTATTTCCAGATAATATTGGCACAAATTTAAGCATAGATGAGACTTCTTTAACAAATGGAGAACTTTATACTATTTTAACCAACAAATCAGCCAAAGGAAAAAAGGGTTCTATCGTGGCGATGGTAAAGGGAACTAGTTCGGAGTCAGTGATTAATGTAATAAAAAAGATAGATAAAGTTCAAAGAGAATCGGTATTGGAAGTAACACTTGACATGGCAAATTCTATGAATAAAATAGTTCGTAAATGTTTTCCCAAAGCCACATTAGTAATTGACCGATTTCATGTTCAAAAGTTAGCTTATGATGCAATACAAGAAATTCGCATAGCACATCGTTGGGATGCAAAACAGGAAGATAATGATTTAAGAATGAACGCAAAAGAACTTAAACAGAAATATGAACCTATTCTGTTTTCTAACGGAGATACAAGAAAACAACTGCTAGCAAGAAGTAGATATCTATTATTTAAGTCCAGAGAAAAATGGACAGACAAACAAAAAAGAAGAGCCGAAATACTTTTTAATGAATATCCAGATTTAGATAAAGCCTATAAATTAACACATTCACTGAGACTAATTTACTCAAAGACCGAAGATAAAGGTGTTGCATATACAAAATTAGCTCAATGGTATAATGAAGTAGAAGAAGCAGGTTTTAAGTCTTTTAACACTATAGCAGCAACAATATATACGCATTACAGAAATATACTTAACTTTTTTGAAAATAGAAGTACAAACGCATCAGCTGAGTCTTTTAATGCAAAAATTAAAGGTTTTAGGGCAATATTAAGAGGTGTAAGTGATATGAAATTCTTTATGTTTAGAGTAGCTAAAATCTGGGGATAAATTTACAATCCCTCAACTATTTCAAGTGAGCCATAAAATGGCAGATAAAAATTATATATCAGTAGATGGAAATGGTAATATTGTCTTGCAAGATGTTACTGGACAAAACATTAGCATAAATGAGACTAAGGCAATAAAGAAAATTTTTGAAAATACCGAACCTGAGTATATCAAAAATTTATACAAACAAATTGATGATAATTATAAAACTTTTGTGAAAAATAATAATACACAAATACAAAAAATTATCGTATTATTGCAAGAACAAATTTCTAAAAGAAAAATTTCTGTTGAAAAAAGCAAAAATATTCTTACAGGAACTATTTCAAATGTTGGAGGAAATGTGCATATTGGTGATGTTATTTATCAAACACCAGAAAAAGATAATTCCAATAAATTGCTTATTTATATTGTGTTGGCAGTTATTTTAATAGCAGCTGTTTTTGCTATTTCTTATTATGGAAATATTTTTGATGGAAAAGATATAGAAACCGAAACAATAGACACAGCAAAGCTTGATATAGAGATAATAGACACTATTAATGAGTCAATTATTGACACATCTAAAATAATACCTATTGAAGAAAACAATACTAAAATTGTGGAAAAAGCAGTTAGTTTATCTATAAAAGTGTGGACAAACAACGGAAGTTCCCCTACTTTTACAGAAGACGATAATGTGAAAATATTTTTTGAAGTAAGTAAGGCATGTTATGTTAGGCTTATTTACGAAATGGCTGATGGAACGGCAGTTTTGTTGGCAGATAATTTAAAAGTAGAGAAAAAAGATATAAATAGGCAACTTTCGCCAGCTTTTGATTTTACTTGTGCCGAACCTTTTGGCAACGAGATACTTTATGCCTATGTTCAATTAGAAAAATTTGGCTACCCACGTAAAGTTGGACAAATTTAGTAATCAATGACTTGCCT
>JAOZQN010000819.1 GCA_029932195.1 Bacteroidales bacterium
ACGATTTACGATTTTTGATTTACGATTTACGATTTTTGATTTACGATTTACGATTGGTGAGCACCTGAAAAGAATAAAAATTTATGGCGTAAGCCAATCGTAAATCGTAAATCAAAAAATCGTAAATCGTAAATCAAAAATCGTAAATCGTAAATCAAAAAATCGTAAATCAAAAATCGTAAATCAAAAATCGTAAATCAAAAAACCACTTAATACTCACATTTAAAACAAAAATATTATGAAAAAGTATGCACTATTAATTATTGATCCACAAAACGATTTTTGTAATCCAGGAAATCAGAATGGTAACAACAGAGGAGCATTATATGTAGATAATGCCGAAAACGACATGCAAAGATTATCGACATGGATTAGAAAAAACAAAAAAGAGCTTGATTTTATTGGAATAACATTGGATTTACATCAACCAAATGATATTTCGCACCCAAACTTTTGGATGGATAAAAACGGGAATTTTCCACAGCCGTTTTCCGAAATAAAATCAAAGGACGTAGAAGACGGAAAATGGACTCCACGATTTAACCCAAAACGCAGTCTTAATTATTTGAAAGAACTTGAAAATCAGGGAGAATATCCTCATTTTATTTGGCCAGTGCATTGTTTGCTTGGTTCGCAAGGAGCAGCAATTTTTCAACCATTAATGGACGCAATTACCGATTGGACAGTAAAAGGTAAATTTTATCAAACTGTGGCAAAAGGAACATTTCCATTTACAGAACATTTTGGAGCTTTTAGGGCACAAATTCCAGACCCACAACGACCAGAAACTCAACTTAATCAAGGTTTGATAAGAACCCTTGAAACATATCAGAATATTTATTTGGCAGGCGAAGCAAAATCGCACTGTGTAGCTAATAGCTTAAAACAAGTTTTAGAAGAAGCCTCCGATTTAGCTCCAAAATTTGTTGTTCTTACAGACACAATGTCAAATGTTACAGGTTTTGAACATATTGCAGATTCAATTTACAAAAAAGCAGCAGATATGGGAGTTCGCTTTAAAAATACAAACGATATTTTAGTATAACATTTTAAAAATATACAAAATGAAAACACAAAACAATAACTTCGACAATATTAATTTTAACCTTGATTTTGCAAATTTTAACCCCGATGAAATTCAGGTAGATGAAACAATAAATGCAGTATTTATTGTAGATACTTCATCTTCGGTTGCAATTTATGTAAAAGAACTCAACGACGCATTTAACGACTTTACCGAAAGTATGCAAAAATCACATGTTGCGGATAAATTAATGGTTTCTATAATTGAATTTAATAGCAAAGTAAAAGTCCAATGCGGTTTTAAACCTGTCGATTCAATTAAGAAAATGGATTTTTCTAAAAAAATAGGAGGAGCAACGGCTCTTTACGACGGAGTTTTAACAGGGCTAAAAAATGCAATTGAAAATAGAGAAAATCTGGAAAATTCTGGTATAGAAACAAAGACAATATTATTTGTTATAACCGATGGTGAAGATAATTCATCTCGAAACCCAGCAAATACTGTTGCCAGAGAAATTAAAAAATATAAAAAAGATGAGAGAGTTGCTTTTTCATTTACCTCAATACTTTTTGGAGTAGGAAGCGATGCTAATTTCACTAAGGCACAACAAGATATGAATATAGACCATCTTGCAAAAATAGGAACATCGGGAAATGAAATGAAAAAAATGATAGGTTTTATTTCTCAATCAATTTCTTCTTTATCGGCAGGAAATGGAAATATTCCAATTTTTTAAAACTAAAATAACCATGAAAATAAAAAAACACATAGACCGAGGAATTTTGCATAAAACTTTTTGTGAAGACTATTTTATTGATGAAATTATTAGCAAAAAATATAGGATTCTATGTGTTTTTGATGGTTGTTCGTCTGGCAAAGATTCTCATTTTGCTTCAGCATTATTAGGAAAATGCGTTTTAGCTTCAAGCAAGCAAACTAATTTTAATCAAGAGCCTTTGAGTATTTTGCAGGATATTATTTTTAAGACAATTTTAAATCTTAAACAAACAAAAGAAAATCTTAATTTACAAACAGACGAACTTCTATCAACTCTTATTCTACTGCTTCTTGACACAGAAAAACAAGAGGCTACAATTATTGCAATTGGAGACGGTTTTATTTCTGTTAATAAAAAAGTTACATTAATTGAACAAAACAACCAACCTAATTATTTGGCTTATTATATTAACTAAAGTTTCGGAGTTGATAAAAAGATGTAAATCAATGTTTTATT
>JAOZQN010000820.1 GCA_029932195.1 Bacteroidales bacterium
TGGTGTGAGAGGTGCATCGGCTACTTTGCGGTAGCCGACCGCCTACTCGATTAGGCTTTTAATTCTTTTGTTATCAGCAAATTAAAGTATTTATAATTTTGTTTTCTGCAAATATATCAACAAAATTATTAAGGAAAATATTTATAAATATCCTTTCTGTGCAAAAAACGTTCAAACCACAAAATATCAAAATTATCATTTTCATTATTTTCTACGGTTATACCTATCCTGTAATCGCCAAGTCTTATTCGGTATTTGTCAAGATGTCCTGACATTTTACTAAAATTAGAAAATTCTGGTATTTCGTCTTTTTCTGTATTTTCTGCAATGATTTCTACATTTTCAATAATTTGCTGTATTTTAGTTAAAAGTTTTTTTTCTTTTAATTTTCGCAAATCTTTTTTAAATGCTTTTCTAAAATTCACTTCCATTTTAATTTCCTAGTTTAAAGATGATTACCTTGTAAAATGTCCATTATTTCGTCCCTGCTTGCTGTACCCGAATTTTTTCCTTCGTCTATTGCATTAGCCAAACCTAAATTTTCAATCATTTCTGTAAATTCAGGTGTTCGGACAATGTTAATGTAATTTAATTGTAAAAGCATATCTATAAAATAGCGAGCTTTTGATTTTTCTGTTATTTGAATTTGTAAAGTTTCCATTTTTTTATTTTTATGTTTATTCAACTACAATTTTTTCGGTAAAGATACCATTTTATATTTTAATTTTCATGAAATATGTCTCTGTTTTTTTTTAATCTATTTTGGCAGTTAAGCATAACAGCTCATATCATTGTGAGTCGTGCGGGTTGCAAGGTTACTCGTTTTTTTTGAGAACTCCAAGTTTAAAGCTAACTTTTTTTGTGAAAGATGAAGTATCTTTCAACCCTTTTTATTTATTGAGTAATTTATGCAACTTTGATATTCAATGATTCGGTTAATTTTCAGCATATTGAAAGCACATGCTCATTATTGATAAACATCTTAAAATCAGTAAATTAATCTTTAATCCAAAATTGCATGAACTATTGTAAATCTTGCTATTTTTATCTGTTTCATAAAAAGTCATCAATTCGTTAATTTCTGCTTTCTAATTTCTTGTCATCTTTAATTTCAGGTATTTGTTCTGTTTAATTCTTTGAAAAAATTTCAATAAATAATCGTAATTTAATGTATAAGTAGTTAACCATATATAAACGACACTTTTTAAGGTCAATTTTAGCATTATGCTTCGTTAAAAAAGATTACCATATAAGCAATATGCAAATATTTTTTGCCTTGCCTAATACTAAAATAGCCTCTTTAAAAAGTGACGATTTTATACAGCTACCTACTTAAAATGTGTTTTAATGATTTTTTTATACATTGTTGTATGCTGTAGTTTTTTCAATTAATATGGCACTTCATGACTTTGTTGACTATATGGTTTAATCTTTAATTATTTCAATTGAGTTTAGAATAGATAATCCTTCATCTATAGATGTTTTATAGCAACGTATGTCAAAATTTATTAAAGCATTTAGTTCGGCATCATAAATCAAAAGGAGTAAATAAGGATAGCTATCGTTTTCAGACTCCAAAAAATATTCACCAATCTGGTAATAAGCACTATCTATATGATTAAGCTTTTTGACCTCCCCAATAATTTTGATGTTAATCATCTCAAGAAATCTCGGAACCGTTTTTAAAGGATCGGTTATAAATTCGGCAACATCTTCGCTTCTGGTCAAAGTATATATTTCAACGCTGATAGAATCATTATAAAAGTCATACTCTAGTGTCAAGTCCTCATCAATATCTACTTCAAATTCACGGTCTGATTGAAATTTAATAATAATATTCTCATTTAATTTTGCTGTTTGAGCATTGAGATTTAAAGTGCTAATTAATATTAGTAGTCCAAGTTTGAATTTTATGTATCTCATAGTCTTTGTTAAAATGTAATACAATTTTTTGTTAAAGCAAATATAGCTAAAAACTTTCTAAGCACCAGTTGGGGTTGCGAGCTACAAACTCGCACCAGCGTGGGGATTATTTTTAACACGAAAACAATTCTGATTTATTGCAAATTTTGCAACCCGTATGCTCTACAATGATGTGAAATGTTTTCATTTCGGTAACTGCTATTGAGACGGCGGCCTATTTGGTGTGGTATTTTTTTTCGCTACGCTCAAAAAATACCACACCAAACAAGCTGCTGGCTTGTCGAGTAGGTAACAGGAATTTCACCCAAAACCTCTCACAGAACCGTGCTTGAA
>JAOZQN010000821.1 GCA_029932195.1 Bacteroidales bacterium
AATATGAAATAACTAAAATGTCCAGTTTGACTAGTGAAATTTTTGAGGTCTGTATTTAAGCTGTCCTTAATTAAAATTTGTGGTAATTTTGAAAAACTATCTTCTTTAATTAAGTTACTTGCCTCTAAATAATAACTGTCAGTTTCTTTTTGAAATTTTAAAATTTCTTGTTTTTGGGATGCGTATATTGAAACCAGTTTTTGTGAATAATTTGGTTTTATATTATTAAAAGTAATGCTAAAATCAAAATCTGAAAAACTACCCTCTTCTGCACTGAAAACTTTATAAATAGATTTAGAATATTTTTCAAATGCCTTTTTTAAAACTTCGGGGATTTGTTGTTCATAGTCACGAAGGTCAATTTTACAATATCCCAAATTAAACAAACCTTCTAAATGGTCTTTTTTAAGGGTAAATTTGCATAACCTTTTCCAACTTTTTAAAAAACCAAAAATAGCATAATTAATATAGGTTTTTCCTGAATTATTTTCCCCCGAAATAATAGTTAAATCTCCTATTTCAATTTCACCTTCATCTATGTAACCTAAATTTTTAATATTTAATTTCATTATTCATTGTTTAGTTTAAAATTTATATAGTATTTTTATGTGCAAATATATAACAAATTGCTTATAACACTCGAATCATTGTGAGCCGTGCGGGCTGTAAAGTTAATCGTTTTTTTGAAAATTCCAAATATTAAACTGCTTTTTTTAACTTATAGTTACTTACAAACTGTAAGAACCAATAGCAAGAGTTTTAAGAAAAAAAAACATCGAAAAGATAAGACCAAATGTTTTACATTATACTCCTAGACTTCTCAATGTGAGCCATAATAAGGCTTAATTCATATTTGCTCAGTAGCATAGGGTTTTAAATCCTACGCAACGGAACATATACAAATAAATATACAAATAAATATGCAGATTTATTTATATGCAGTCAGGTGGAAAACACCTGACTGAGGCAAAAAATTTACAACTATCTTTAATTTACTTAAATTAAAGTTCTGCTTTTTGCTAATCCTATAATAGTATCTAATATTTCTTTTTCGTTCATTTTATGTTTATTCAAAGAAATATCAAAAAAATCATCATTTTCTATACTTCCTTTATAGAAACTCATAAAAAGTTCTCGCTTTTTATCTGTTTCATTTACTAATATAAGGGCTTCTTTTTCAGAAATTTTCAACTCTTCCTTTACTGATTTTATCCTATAATCCAAAGGAGCAGTTAGTCTTACATGAAGAGAAAGCGGAATATCTCTTGCAATAATACAACCTGCACGCCCTACAATTATGCAATTTCCTTGCTCTGCATATTTTCTTACAACCATTTTTAGGGTTCGTTTAATATTACTGTCGCTTGCATATCGCCCTTTGGAGAATGAGATAATAAGGTCTCCAAGAAAATTTTTTTCGTTTGCTCCGAAAATATGTGCTATTTCCTTCTCATCAACGTCAAGTTTTTTAGCAGAATCTTCCAAAATTTCTTTTGTTATATAATTCCAAGGATTTGGACTGTGTTTTGTGAGGGCAGCAGATAGAGCTACTGCCGTTTCGGTAGCATCACAACCAAATTGCCTTGAGATTGTAATCACAGGACCTGCTTCTCTAAATTTTAACTCTTCCTTTTTTAAGCGTTTGCTCATGTATTCAAGTAGGACGTTATTCATATTGTTTTATATTTAGGGCGTTTTTCACAAATACCAAGTGCCTAATGGCATGTTAATTTTGAATTTGACACTTGTGAAAAACATCGTATTTAGATAATGTTTTTATTTGTAATAGTTCGGTTATTTTTTTTATTAATAGTTTGATAAATAAATGCTTAGTTTTAAGTGTTTAGTTTTTAATTAGCTTTCGCCTGATAATAAACACATTAGAAAACAAAAAAGTATTCTTTATATCTGTTTACTTACTTAGATTTACAATTTACGATTGGTGGACTCTTCACTGTCAATTGATTATAACAAAATTACTGTTAAGAACCTTTTGAATGACTACCTTCTCACCTTTTAAATTTTAAAATACTCATTTACAAAGATAAACTTCAATTCTATAATTTCAAAAAAGTCCTTGAACTTGACACTCGTGAAAAACGCCACAATAATTGTGTAATTTGTGCGAATTGCAAAGTTATTTGTTTTTTTAACAATTCCAAATTTTAACCGCTTTTTAAGGTTGATAAAAGACAAAAAAACCAGCAGTTCTCATTTTGACTGTAAGTATGTTAAAATCAGGATAAAAAAAA
>JAOZQN010000217.1 GCA_029932195.1 Bacteroidales bacterium
AATGATAATTGCGTTAATGTCTCAATGATTTCTCTTAAGGAATATAAGGAAAATGGAACTTATTCAAATGACTGGGGTTCTGACTGGAAAATACAAGCAAGAAATAAGTTAGACAAGAATTATACTGATACAGATCAGGCATTAAAAGGAGGAGAGAGTATTTTTGTTATGTATGCTCCAGGTTCAAAAAAAGAAGAAGGCGAAAAACCAATTAATCACACATCAAGGTTTTTCATGAAAGGTAAACGTGGTCAAAACTGGGCTATTCATAAATATTCAGGAGGACGTATTGTTGTAAAGAAGGCTAACAGATGGGAGGATAACGGTAAAATCAAAGTGAAAATTTTTAATCCTGTAAAATAACTATAATGAAATTTAACTATATTTACTTTCTTTTTTTTCTATCTTCAATAAATTTTACTTTTTCGCAAACAAAAACAGAGTATTCTGATACAATTTGTTTAATAACAAGAAATTATAGCGATGGGATAACAAAAATATCTATACATAAATTTGCTAATAATAATTATATTAAAACAGATACTTTACACATAGAAATGTCTGCTTTATTAGCATCTTCTACCTACAGAGATAAATATATTATAGATTTTGAAGGACAAATTTTTGACATAACGAAAAACGAATATTTATTAAAGTTTGACGAAACAAACAATGAAAAATACAATTTAATTGGCATATATGATAACAAAGTGTATTTCTGTAGAAATAGTTGTTCTAATATTTGGTGGAATACAAATAAGATAATTGAAATAGATACATCAAACTGTTTTTACTATTTCGATTTTTTTACAAATTTATTTATTCCTATTAATTCTATGTCAAAGCATATTTACTTATTAGATGGGAAGAGTTTTTACAATTGGCATGAACTATCCTTAATCTATTATAATAATATTATAATTCCTTTTGGACAAACATTTAATACTGATGCTTTTAACGGAGACGATAATATTATTCCTTTTTTATGGTTGTCCGATACTACATTTGTCTCACAAACATCAAATGGAGTTATTGTTAAATCGGACACTATTGGAAATATTGATACTATTTTTGCATTTCCTAAAATACAAAAAAAATTGGGAATGGCAAAATTATACAAAGATAGTAATAATGTTATTGTTTATGAATTTTATAAATCAAAACGTTTTATTTATAAATTTCATACAAGATATTCAATAAACTTTGAAAATAAATCTTATGAAAAATATAATCCAATATTTAACGAAGGAAATTTTACATATACAATAAAGAAAAAAAAGTATTTTTATTACGACAATAATAAGTTATTATTAAAAAAAGAATACTTTATTAATAATGATAATGAAGTTAAAATTCATAAAAACTATTTAGCCTATGTGGAAGGTTATGGAGAGAAAAGCACTATTAAAATATATAATTCACATACAAAAGAATGGATTTCAATTAAAAATTCAGATAGAGCATCAATAATTGGTTGGTTATAAACATTCAATCTGAAAAAATATTAATTTGAATTTATATGAAAATTATTAATTTTATTTGCTTATTTTTAATGTTTTCTACTTGTTTTGTTTTTTCGCAAGAAAAAACAAAATTAAACGATACAATATCATTAATAACAAGAAGTTATAGTGATGGTATAACAAAGATGTCTATACATAAGTTTGCTAATAATAATTATATTAAAACAGATACTTTACACATGAAAAAATCTGTTTTATTAGCATCTTCTATCTACAGAGACAAGTATATTTTAGATTATAACGGTCAAGTATATAATATTAAAAAAAACGAATATCTATTTAAGTTTGATGATAAATCTGAAGATAAGTTTAGTCCTATTGGAATTTATGACAACAAAATATACTTTTATAAAGATAGTTGTTATTGGATTTGGTATAAAACAAAAAAAACTCATAAAATAGACACTTGTAATTGTTATTATTATTTTAATTTTAATACAGAAGCATTTAATAAAATAAACTCTATATCCAAACATCCGTATTTATTAAACAAAAAAGGCTACAATAATGTTTTTAAATTTTATATTGTTTATTATAACGGTGTTGTCTTTTATTTGGGAGATAAATTTAAAGCGGAAGCTTTTAATCTAGATGATAACAAACCTCCATTCTTGTGGTTATCCGAAGATACATTTCTTACACAAACATCAAACGGTATTATTGTAAAATCGGACACTATTGGTAATATTGATACTATTGTTGCATTTCCTCGGATACAAAAAAAACTTGGAATGGCAAAAATATATAGAGATAGTAATAATACTATTGTTTATGAATTTTTTAAATCAAAACCTGTTTTTGAATACAAATTCCATTCACGATATTCAATAGATATTGAAAATAAAACCGTTGAAAAATATAATCCAACATTTTACGAAGGGGACTTCAAATATACAATAAAGAAAAAAAAGTATTTTTATTACGACAACGATAAATTCCTATTTAAGAAAGAATACTTTATTTATAGTGACAATAAAGTAAAAATTAATAAAAACTATTTAGCCTATGTGGAAGGTTATGGAGAGAAAAGCATTATTAAAATATATAATTCACATACAAAAAAATGGATTTCAATTAAAAATTCAAATGGAGCATCAATAATTGGTTGGGTAAAAGAATAACTTTTTTAATAATTATTTTTACTATACCAATCAAAAATATTTAACTGAAACTTATTTTATGAAAAAAATATTTATTCCACTAACAATAATTTTGCTATTTTACGGAGAGTTAAAAGCACAAAATCCATTTGAAAAATACGGTTATCATGTGGAAGTGCTAACAATGACAAACGGAAAATTTAACGAGTTTTTCGATTTGGATAGCATACAACAAATAGGAGAAGTTCTAATAAACACAAATACAATGAAAATTGTAGGTTTTGCAGAAAAAGACAGTATAAATCCAATGCCAGATGCGTCTGTAATAAGCCGTTGGGTAAGTCCAGACCCACTGAAGTTTTATTTTATAAGCCCATATAACTATACATACAATAATCCAATTAGATTTTTCGACCCAAATGGAAAAATAGGAAGAGATGCAAATGGGAATATTGTTTATATCCAAACTGGAAATACTACAGTCTTAACTCAGAATGAAGGAAAAAATGTAACATCCGCTACACAAGTTATAATATTTACAGACAAAGGAAATCCTGTTATTGCCTATATGAACCCTAATGATGACAGATTTTCAACTAATTGTCATGGCAATAGTTTAGCTGATGGACAATTTTGGATAAATAATGACCAAGCAGAAATAATAATTAAAGATGACTATTCTAAAGTAAAAAAAAAGAAAAATGTTGAGGAAGGTGATGTTGCAACTTATACAGATTTTACATCATCAGAGACAAAATTATCACTTGGAACGGATCAATCTGGAAATGAAATTACAAAAACAAAAACAGATTACACATCAGAATTAGCACATACAGCTCCAGTTGCTAATAAGGGGGAAAAAAGAAATGATATAACAGTAAATAATTTAGGTGGTATGCAAAAAACAACAACAGAAACTAATTATAAAGATGCTTGGAATAACACTAAAAGTAATGTTTCAACAACAATAAAAATTTTCAGAAAAAATGGGGAAGACAAAACTTATACAGACAAAGAAATTCAAAAATTTCAAAAAAAATATGGTGATAATTAAAAATACTTATTTATTTTTAATCTTAATACTAATTTTGTTATATTCATGTAAAAATCAATATTATACGAACTATAGTTTTGTCGATGTTGGATGCAAATTGGTTATTGATAGTATAAATAAAGGCAATGGAAAAATAATTTGCTATGATACTATATATACTGTTCAAATAATTGATACATTCAATAATAATGCTTTGATGATAACACCTAGTGTGGCATATAATTTAAAACAAGTGTATTATGATAGTATTGTTTATAATTTAGGGCTGAATGAAAATAATATTATAAAAAGATTTACTACCTGTGATGAAAATTTTATTTCACCTGAAAATGTAAAAGTTGGAACACATTTAGACGAAATTAAAAAAAAATATAAATATGGAGATTATTACTATTTAACTGGATGGGGATACTATCAAGATTTTAAATCTGGCTGGACAGCTTATTTTCCGTTCGATGAAAATAATAATTCTATGTTAGACTCAACAGTTACTTGTTTGATAAAGCAAAATAGACCCAGTCCTAAATATAAAATAATTATTTATAAACTAACACATTGGTAAATTATTCTATAATTTTTAAGGATAAAAAAATTAATCCAAATTTATATGAAAATAATTAAATTGATATTACTCTTATTTATTTTTACTCAATCATATTCTCAAAGTAACTCTATTGAAGAAGTTACAATTAAATTGGTTGCACCAACTTACGGTTTCATTGGTCGTGATTCTGTGAAATATTTTAATATGTTTTATTCAAATTATGGTTTTAAAACAACTATTAATGACACTTGTTTTTTTTTAGCTTTACAAAAAGAAATTTCAAATTTAAAACAATCAGAATCGTTTTTTATGCACTCTTGGATGGCATTAGAAGTATATTACAAAAATAAAAAATGTGACACTATTTATATGAATTATTATTGTATTGGTTATTATTACAATAATAATTCAATGCAATATTCTAGATCTTTCACAAAATTAATATATGAACAACTAATTAATATTAATGATGAAAATATATTTATTTATACAGGGAACAAACAAATAATTGAAGATAATTATAGGTATCGCATTTATCAGGAAATAAAAAGACTTGACTGTTATTAGCTGTGAACAATAGTAATTTTTCATGTAAAAACAAGTAATATGCTAAAAAATATTATTATTATTATGCTTTTTATACCATTTTTTGTCTTCTCGCAAGTAAATCAAGAAAAAACAAATTATCAAAAAGCATTTACGGAACTTGTAAGTATATTAGAATCAGATAATTTAGATTTTAAAAGAGCCGTTTTAATTACAGAAAATGCTTATTTTGATAATCTGCTTGATACAAATGAAATTAATGAGAAAATACTATTTTTAAAAAATATTATTTTATTATATATTTCAAATACAACAATAAAATATACAGAAAAAGATAAACAAAATGTAGAAAAATTAGGAGCAGTTTTCACTATACTGACAGACACTATTTCTATACAAGCAAACAACAAACTATGGTATCATTTGCCTTACACTTATGATTTTGAAGATATCTGGGGGAAACAAGAGTGGTCTAATATGTTTGTATCTAAACTTTTAACAACAAACAAAGGCAATTGTCATTCATTACCCTTTCTTTACAAAATTTTGGCAGACGAATTAGGAGTTGAAGCACATTTAGCACTTGCACCAAACCACATTTATATCAAAACAAAATCAGAAGAATATGGTTGGTATAATACAGAGCTTACAAGTGCAATGTTTCCTGTAGATACTTGGATAATGGCTTCTGGTTATATTCATTTAAACGCAATTCAAAGTAGTTTATACATGAGTGCATTAGACGATAAACAATCTATTGCAATTTGCATGACAGATTTAGCCGAAGGATATGCACGGAAAACAAATTTTACAGACCCTGATTTTATTTTAATGTGTTGTGATACAGCTTTAAAATATTATCCAAATTATGTAAATGCAATACTTCTAAAAATAAAAACACAGAAATATCAATTTGTAACAGAATTAAATAAAACAAAACCAGATACACAAAAAGCAGACAAATTATTTGCAGAGATGGAGTTGTTAAGCACAAATTTATACTTATTGGGATACCGTCAAATGCCAAAAGAAATGTATTTAGATTGGCTTATTTCTTTGAAGTTAGAAAGAGAAAGATATACAAACAAAAAAATTATGAACACAGAAAAACAAAAAAAATAGCCCTATCATTTGCTTTTTCAAGGTGCAAAAATTATCAATTGTGCATTAATTTGAACGATTGATTAAGAATTGACATTGTGCAGAAACGTAAACAACGGTAAGTAGTTATCATAGATTTAAAATTGTCAATCTATTTATATAAATCATAAAATTTCAATAATAAATGAAAAAACTGCTTAAATGAAACTATCAAAAATATATCATAAAGCATTAAAAAAAGAAAACTTAACAATAGAAGAAGCTCTTTTTTTATATGAACAAGCTCCTCTCCCCAAACTTCTTTTTGTAGGCGACGAACTTAGAAAAATAACAAAAAAAAAATCCCAAAATGTAGGTTGGATAATAGATAGGAATGTAAATCTATCAAATGTGTGTATTGCAGGCTGTAAATTTTGTAATTTCCACCGAAAAATATCCGACTCAGATACTTATATTACTCAAATAGAAGAGTATCGTCCTAAAATAAAAGAGCTTTTTGAACTCGGTGGCGAACAACTTTTACTTCAAGGAGGTTTGCACCCAAAACTAAAACTTGATTTCTATACAAATCTTTTTAGCTCCCTAAAAAAAGAATTTCCACAAATTAAATTACACGCACTCGGACCAGCAGAAATTCATCATTTGGCTCGTATGGAGAAGATTACATACGAAGAAACTTTAATAAGATTGATGAAGTCTGGTTTAGATAGTTTACCTGGTGCAGGTGCAGAAATTTTGAGCGACAGAGTTCGTAAAATAGTTTCGCCAGGAAAATGCACATCTCAACAGTGGCTTTCTGTAATGAAACAGGCTCATATTTTGGATATTCCAACATCTGCAACAATGATGTTTGGTTTTATAGAAACCAACCGAGAACGAATTGAACATATTATTTCTATCAGAGATTTACAGGCACAAAAACCCGATTATTCAAAAGGTTTTATTACCTTTGTTCCTTGGGTTTATCAATCGGAAGATACTGTCTTGAAAAAGTTGTATCCAGATATTAAGCCAACTTCTACAACCGAATATTTGAGAATTATTGCAATTAGCAGAATAATTTTAAATAATATAGAAAACATCCAAGCCTCGTGGCTAACTGTTGGAAAAGAGGCAGGACAAATGAGTTTATATGCAGGAGCTAACGATTTTGGTTCTATTATGATAGAAGAAAATGTAGTATCCTCCGCAGGAGCAAATCACCAGTTTGATGAAGCAGGTATAAAAAAAGCAATAATAGAGGCAGGATTTATTCCAAAACAACGAAATCAAAAATATGAATTTATATAAAAAATGAGCGATAAATCAAAGGGAGACTTAAGTAAGTAGATTGACAATTTTAAATTTACGATTTACGATTGGTTTACACATGATAATCAGGAGTAAACTAATTGTCAAGCGAAAGCTAATTAAAAACTAAACACTTACTTAAAATCACCCCCTTGACTAAAATGCTTATAAACCTCTAAAAATGAAAAAATGAAAAAAATTACTTACCTGAGTCTGTTAATTATATTTATTTTAAGCTCGTGTAATGTTTCTCAAAAACATCTTGACAAAGGAGAATATGATTTAGCAGTAAAAAAATCTGTAAAAAAATTACAGAAAAATAACAGAAATGAAAAGCAATTATTAGTTCTGGAAAAAGCTTATCCACTCGCCGTTCAAAAAGACCTTGAGCAAATAGATTATCTTAATTTAGAGGCTCGTCCAGACCGCTGGGAATCTATTTTTAAAATCTATTCTAATATGAAGGGACGGCAACAACTAGTGGAAACTGTTACTCCTCTTTCTGTTGGTGGGAGAACTATTAAATTTAATCACGTAAATTACGACCAGCGGATAGTGGAAGCAAAAAATAAAGCCGCAAAATTTTTCTACAATCAAGGAAAAGAATTAATGGTAAAAGACGACCGACTCGCTTATCGTGATGCCTACGGATATTTTGTAAAAGCAACAACCTACGACCCAACTATTTCGGACTTAGATTCGCTTATGCTTGTTTGCAGGAACTTAGGAACAACTTATGCTATTTTAATAGGTGCTAACGAAACCGTTTATAAATTAAACAATGACTTTATGGTAAATCTTATAGACCAGCAAGTTCTAGACTTAAATAGCCATTGGGTTCAGTATTTTAATAAAGATAGCCGTAATGGAAACTACGATGTAAATGTTTATGTTGTTTTGCGAATTGCCGATGTTTCAAGAGGTGATATTAGAGAAAATAAAAGAACAGAGTCGGCAAAGGTGAAAGATGGTTGGGAATATAAATTAGATGAAAGCGGAAATGTTTTAACCGATTCACTTGGCAATAAAATAAAAGTTACTAAATATAAATCTATTTTTTGCGATGTAATAGAAAATATACAACATAAAACGGCTCATATTGAAGGTATGATAGAATATGAAGATGCTTATACTAAGCAGATTATACGAAGTTTTCCAATTGCTGCCGACCATTATTTTGAACATGTTTTTAGTCTTGCAAATGGAGATTTAGATGCTCTGAGCGAAAAAACAAAACGTAGTCTTGGAGGCAAACCTGTTGCATTCCCAAGCGATATAGGTATGCTTTGGGAGGCAAATGAAACTTTACGTGAAGTAATAGGACACAGTTTGTGGGACAATAGACATGTTTTAGAAAGGTGGTAGCTAAGGCAAAGTAAAATTAATAATTAGCCAATTTAAGCGAAGTTATTTTTTTCTTTAACAATTCAAAAAATGTGAGAATATCGGGAATATTTGAACCTTTCTTGAAGCAGTTAAAGATTTTTTGCGAATAAAGCAAAAACCGAACAAGTTTAAATGGCTAATTATTATGGTCTATTCGGAGTGCGACTTAAAGTCGCACCCCGAATAAATTGGAGAAGTTTACAACTTAAATCTATAATTTAAAAAAACGAAGTCGTTTTAATTTGGAATTGTCAAAAAAAACGAATAACTTTACAACCCGCACGGCTCACAATGATTTGTGCGTTAACAGCAACGCAAATTACAAATGAAAAATATATATTTTGGACTTTAACATAATGTAACTATTATTACTGAATTAAAATAAAACAAGACAAATAATTGATGGCGTAAAAAAAAGGTGACTTTTATTGATATTAAATTGATATACAGAGTTGTATAAAAAAAAATCTGATATTAATTTATTATTTTGTCTTCAAGTTTTTTTTCACATATTTTTCATCTATTTATCTGTTTATTGAGCATATTGTTGCTGTTTTTGTGTTATTTTTGCCAATTAAGCGGACTTCTCCCATTGTAGTAATATTCAAGTCTAATTTTGATAACACTTTCCGAACCTTCTTGACTCCATTTACCTACGTTTATTCTTTGATTTGTTGTCCTCATAGAACGTTCGGTTTTGGAAGTATAAACATTTTTATTTTCTTTTTCTTCATGGGTGTAAAAATATTCCATTGCTGTTTCTAAATAAGTTGCAGTATGCTTTAGTCCAGCAAAAGATAACAATGAAAAGTAACGTTTTATTTTCTTGTCTCTTTTTTTTATAGATGATTTAGATAACATTGTTATTTTATAAAAATATCTTATTATCTTAGACCTCTGCGTTTTAGCTATTCCATCTTGCCACAAATAATATTTGAGTTGATGAAATACATGCCACTTATCCATCTGAATAAAAATATTTTTGCTCACAGATTTTGCTGTATCAACTATTGTTTTATCGGCATCGGAAGCTAATATTACTTCTTTAAATATTTTTGAAGCTTTGCCCAAAACGGGTGAAAGAATGCTCTTCCAACCTTTGATATTTTTATATTTTCCTACGGAGATTCCGCAAAAATGCAGCTTACCATTTTTTAATATTTGATAAAGTATTTTCGCTTCACTACCGCGTTTCCCTCCTTCTTTAGTTGGAAAACCTGTCCCATCTGCCTGAAATTCATTTGTTCCTTCTTTCATATTCAGATTCGATTTTATTTTTGAAGCATGCCATTTTACTGCACTCCACGAACTGGTTAAACTA
>JAOZQN010000822.1 GCA_029932195.1 Bacteroidales bacterium
TTCAGGAACTTAAAGAATTAGAATTATTACAAAGAGTAGGTTCAGAACGAAAAGGCTATTGGTCTGTTTCTACAAAAAAATAAAAAAGTGGAGTGAACTAAAATGTAAATAATAGTTATTATAGGCTGTTATTCAAGAAGTTCCGTAAAATTAAAACAAATGATTTTAAAAAGTGGAGTGAAAAAGTGGAGTGAAAAAAGAAAGAAAATGAGCATATCATTGTGCTTAATGCCATTTTTTTTATTTTTTTGTTTCGCCTACGGCTCACAAAAAAAATAAAAAAAACGTCATAAGCACATATCCGATATACGCAACGCAAAAAAAACAAATTTACACAATCAATTTTTCACGAACCAATTAAATTTTAAAATTATGAAAAAAATTACAAATTTTATCTTACTTGCACTTTTGACAGCAAGTATTATAGGTATTACATCTTGCCAAAAAACAGCAATTACAACAGAAGAAGAAACAGAGAATAACTTTTTTATTCAAAGGAACAAAGATATTGTAATTTATGACATTACATTCGAAGCACTTTACGACTCCTGCGAAGTGTGGAATGCAAACGAAGGACAAAATGTAATAATGGAAGAAGGTGCGGTTATTTTTAATCATTCTACTACTGCCGACTCTATAAATTATGTTTTTAATAGCGATGATGCTATTTATTATAACCCAATAGAAACAGGAATCGAAGAACTAAAATCAGTAAAAGATATTCCACAAAATTCTGTTGATATAGAAATTAATACAACAGTAAGTAGCACACAACAATACGTAGCATTTGTTGATAATTTAGAAATCGCAAATATTACAGGAAACGTAACAACAATAGATTATAATTTCCCAAGTAGTCCTTGTCTTGAAGAAAATGGAGTGGATATAAATTACGAACCAACAACAGGAACAGTTTCTGTTAGTCCTGGTATTTTAACTCAGATGCAAGCTGATGCTTTTGTTGCTTCTTATGGCGGACATGATATTCCTCTTTTTGCAAATGGTTATATTACTGTTGTTTCACAAGATACTCTTAAGGCTTCGTTTTTTTCTGAAGCTTTAGAAGGTGAGCAAGGAGTGGTTTATTTTTATGCTAATGAAAATGAATATCCAGCATGTGTGAAACTTTCACTTCCTAGTGATTTTGAACCTGAAATTATTCGGGACATGGCAGTTAATAATTTTTTTAATGCGTATTCAACAACTTTTCAAGGAAATTGGGAGTATTTTTATAGCGATGGAGTTGAAATAAATCAGAAATAATTTTACTGTGCCAGTTAGATATTTTCCTGCTGGCACAAGATTACATAACTCGTAATAGAAAGGAAGCTTTTTTGTCAGCAGATAGACTTGACACTCTTTTAAATCAAAGATTAAAATAAAAATGTATCTTTACAAAAATTAATCATAGCCAAAAATGAAAAAAAAAAAAGTAATCCGAAAAGGCAGTTCTGATTTTAAAACAATAATAGAAGACAATGGCTATTTTGTTGATAAAACAATGCTTATAAAAGAGTTTTTTGATAACGGAAATTATACTATGTTAATGCCACGTCCTAAAAGATTTGGCAAAACACTAAATCTTTCAATGATTGAATATTTTTTTGATATTCAAAAATTAGACAGTGCAAAATTGTTTACAGAATTTGAAATAGCCAACGAAAAAGATTTTTGTAAAGAGCATCAAAATAAATATCCTGTAATAAATGTATCTCTAAAAAAAGTAAAAGAGACGGACTGGGACAAATGTTTGAAAAAATTTAAAATTCTTATATCTGAATTATATCAAAAACATAAATATTTATTAAAGTCAGACAAATTAGAAAAATATGAAAAGCAAATTTTTGAAAGTATAATTTTAAGAACTGCCGACCAAACAGAATATGAAAATAGTTTATTAAAATTGGCTAATTATTTAACAACTCATTTCAACAAAAAAGTTATAATTCTTGTAGATGAATACGATGCACCAATAATAAGTGCTTTTTCTAATACTAACAGTCCTATAAAATCAGAAGATAAAGAAAACAAAACGTATTATCAGAAAGTAATAAGTTTTATGCAAAATTTTCTTGGAGAAGCCTTTAAAGGTAACGAAGACAGTCTAAAAAAAGGACTTTTAACAGGTGTTATGCGTATAGGTAAAGAAAGTATATTTTCGGAATGGAATAATTTTGAAGTTTATGGAGTAACATCTACCTATTTTGCAGATAAATTCGGATTTACAAAAAATGAGACTGAAAAATTAT
>JAOZQN010000218.1 GCA_029932195.1 Bacteroidales bacterium
ACGAAACAATAAAACTAACAAAAACCAAACGTCCAGTTATTGTTTTAGTCTTTAATACACAGTTATTTAGACTAGTTTAATTAACTCATGTTTTGAGGTCTGAACAAGAGAGAAGGTAAGTCTTGTTCCAGATGGAGGTGTAGGTCTATTTTATACTTTTTAAAAACAAAACAACTCTAACAATATAACAAACTCAAAAAATATGAAAAAAATAATTTTAATTTCATTAATAACTTTAATTTTTACAGCAAGTTATTCTCAAACAGACACAGACACACAGAAAAAACGTTACGAACGCCATTCATTGGGAGTAAGCGGAGGCATGTCTCATGCTTTTGGGCTTTCCTATCAGTATTGGGGAGATAAATTCGGAGTGCATACTTCGTTTACTCCTTATGCCGATTTTGAAACCGACTATATGACAGCCTTTTCCATAGCTCCAATGATTTCATTACACGATGGAAAACGTGCAAAGTATTTTATGTATGAAGCAAATGGTTTTTACATAGCCCATATGAGTCACAACGATATTTTTATGTATATGCCAGCAATTGGAGCAGGTTCAAAAATTTGGATAACAGAAAACTTAAACATAAATATAGCACTCGGACTTGGAATTCTATTTGCCAGTGAAGATACTGATTTTCCTGAATTTACGATGCTACCAGATATTAATTTTGGCTTTTATTACAGCTTTTAAATAAGTTTTTAATTTTTATTTAATTTTTGTTGAAATATAAAATCTCAACAACTAATAACCATAAACAATGAAAAAAATAACAATAATTGCAATAATAATATTTATGTTGGGAAGCACCAGCATTTTTGCACAGACAGATACAATAAAAAAGTATAAACCAAACTCTTTCAAACATTCTTTTGGTATTGGAGCAGGTTTTGCGTCTGGATACGGATTTTCTTATCGATATTTTCCAGAGCAGTTTGGAGTTCAAGTAAATTTTGCACCTTTTATTTCGTCCAATGTCTCTGTAGTTAGTATTGGTACGCTTGGTCTAATTTCACTTGACCGCACAAAAGTTTCCGATTTCTACATTTATTTTGGAGGGCATTTATTCAACAGCGATACCGAAGAAGCAAGTCGCACAATGATATTTTATGGTATAGGACCAGGAATTCAGCTAAATTTATCGGAGCATGTAAGTTGGGATTTTATGGTAGGATATGGTGGCTCAGAAACTATGGCTTATAAAGATAAAAGGTCTTATTCTGCAATACCAGACGATTTTAGAATAGGATACACAGTAGAAATGGCTCTGCATTTTAGATTTAATTAGTGTGCGTCCACAAAGTCGTAATTTTTTGTAAAATATCAAAAACAAATAAAAATTTATATCTGTGAAGTAACAATTTAGCAATAAAACAATTTAACAATTCTTACTTTATAGACGCACATTAATTAAAAATACGATGAGAAAAAATATTGGAATTATTGGTTCTGGACTTATTTCTAAAGAAGCATACAAATTTTGTATGGAACTGGGTAGTGCCTTAGTAACAGAAGGATATAGATTAATAAATGGTGGAGCTGGAGGCGTAATGGAAGCCACTTTTAGGGGAGCGAGAGAATCTAAATCGTATTTTGAAGGTAGCACTGTTGGTATTTTAAAAGGACATAGAAAATCTGATGCCAACAAATATTGCGACATAATTATCCCCACCGAAACAGGAATTAGTCAGAATATTATTATTATAAATACGTCGGATATTTTAATTGCTGTTTCAGGAGGAGCAGGAACTCTTTCGGAGATAGCTTTTGCTTGGCAAAAAAATAAAACAGTTCTTTGCGTTACACTTTTTGATGGCTGGGCAAAACAACTCGCTGCAACAAAATTAGACAAAAAAAATGTAGATTTACTAATCCCAGTAAGCTCTATAGATGAAATAATAAACTATCTGAAATAAATTAATTACTAAAATATTTTTTGGTTTACACAAAGAATTTTATTTTTGTTCGTGTAAATAAGGAGTTTCTAGTTCAATTGCCTATTACTTAGTTAATTATTAAAACTATTCACCCTTTCACTCAAAGCGATAGGGTGAATGTTCGTTTATTTAAGTAACAAGTTTGTCAAGTTATCAAGTTATCAAGTTTGTCAAGTTATCAAGTTTGTCAAGTTTGTCAAGTTATCAAGTTTGTCAAGTTATCAAGTTGAAAGTTAAAAGTTATTTACAGAAAGTAAACCAATAAACCAATAAACCAATATACCACCCCCATGATTGATAAAAATAAATTTCAGGAATTTATTTCTAAATTTTTGAATCAGGAGCATGAAACAAATAGTTTTTTTCTTACAAAAAAACAGGATAAAAAATATGGTATTGATATTTTTTCGGAAACAGAAAAAATCGCGGTTCATTTTAGAGTAGAAAATTTTGAGGAAGGTAAAGAAATGGCTTTTAACAATCTGATGTCCAATATAAAAAATATTTTGGACGATACAAAATATTCTAATTTAGATTTTGATAAATTTATAATTATTTCTACTTACAAAGACGAACCATTAATATTTGAATATACCCAACTACTTAAAAATGAGCATAAATATCCTTTTGAAATAGATTTTTGGGGTTGGGACACAATTTCTGGATATTTGGAAAAATATGAACACTTGTTACCTGAAAATAAGGATAATATAGAAGTTCATAAATTTATAAATTATACTCCAAGCATAAAATTATCGCAAGTTGTGGGTGCAGAGGCAAATGCGGAAAAAATTGATTTAGAACTTGACACAAATAATAATGTTGTGCTACACAGTGTGCTACATGGAATTGGAAAATCCACAAATGCTTTGTTTTATGCACATTCCAAAAAATATCAGGAAAAATATAAACATATTGCTTACGTTAATTTTGTGGAAGAGATAAAACTTTCGTTTATTAATTCGTTCAAAAACAGCAAAATAAATTATTCCTACAACCCCGATTATTCAATATTTGATAATTTTGTTTCAATAATAGACAAGCTGAAAAAGATTGAAGGCACAAATCTTTTAATTATTGATAATGTTACAAATAGCAACGAAATTGAAATGATTTCTGACTTTTTGATAGATTTGAATTGGAAAATACTCATAACTTCTAATTCTAAAATTTCTAATTTTCAAAATACTGAAATAGAAGAATTTAATAGAGAAAATGCTAAAAAAATATTTTATCAACATGCTTCCAAAAAAACCGATGAGGAATTATTAGATAAAGTTCTTACTCGGATAAATAATCACCCATTTTTAATTAGATGGTTTGCTCAAAAAATAAATTTTGACGACAGTTTAGACATAGAAACTTTATACGAAGTCCTTAAAGATAAGGATAATAAGACACATCATTTTAAACAATATTTAGATATAAAAACGAGCTACGAAAATATTTCTTGGCAAAGAGAATATTTAAAATATATTCTTGCGATTTACGAATATCAGGCAAATGAGATGAGTCGTAAAGATAAAAAATATTTGATGCTTTTATCTGCTATGCCACAGAAGTATTTTACTTACAACGAGTTAAAACAAGCTTTAAATTTATCTTACCAAGAATCGGAGGAATTTGCAGAACTTATTGTCGATTTTATTGCAAATGGTTGGTTACAAGCAGTTAATAATAAGTTTTATATGCAAACTTATGTGAAAAATATTTTACATAAAAAACTTAAACCTTCCGCAAAAAAGCTGAAAAAAGTTGCTGAAAATTTGACAAATATTTTGTATCATTCATCAGAAGTAATTGATTATATTCCATTTGCGGAAAGTGTGTTACGTAATTCTAAGCGAGCAGATAATAATTCGGCAAATTTATTTTATAACTTAGCACAAATTTATGAAGAAGCAGAAGTTTACGGCACAGCACATATTCATTTTTACGATGCTGTGCAAATATTTGAAGATTATTTTTATTCCGATGAGCCAAACGACAAATTGGCAAAAACTATATCACAAATTTATTTTAAAATAGCAGATTTTGAAAACTCGTTAAAATATAGCAAAATTCTTTTGCAAATGCGAGAAGAAAAATATGATGAAGAGAGTAAAGAAATAGCAGATGTTTATTATGCTATAGCTCTCACTTTTAATGAATTAGAAGAATATGAAAAAGCTATTGAAAACATAGATAACGTATTGGATATTTATAGAGAAATTTACGACGAAGATGATGAAAAGTTAATAAGAGCAATATCTTTACACGAATATTTAAGCTATGAATATGAGGAAGTTGCAAGACAAAAAAATCGTTGGTATTGGGTAAATAAATATTTTGTGTAAGCAAATTTTAAATTACGAATTACGAATTGGCTGTCGCTTGGCTACCCACGTAAAATTAGACAATGAAATTCGTGTAAAGCGTGGACGCTTTACGCATAAATGACTATGTGGCAAGCGTCCACGCTTGCCACGAAAAGTCATTGATAATCAGCTTTGTCCAACCTCGCTTTGTCTCAGTCAGTGTTTTTCACCTGACTGCATTTACCATTATATTTGTGTGGGTGTAAAATTAGGCGAAAACTAATTAGTGTTTGTCTTTTTAATCAAAAAAATGGAATATTCAATACAGAACATTCAATATTCAATTAAATATTTGATAAACAGAAATATACAAACAACTTGCGAAAGCAAATTGAATATTCTGTATTGAATATTGAATATTGAAAAAATACCGACTATATGGACAGATATTAATTAAAACTAAACACTCAAAATTCAAAACTTATTTATGCCCCCCCACCAAAAATATATGCTGAGATGCGTAGAATTAGCAAAAAACGCTCTTGGTAATACTTACCCAAACCCCATAGTTGGCTCTGTTATAGTCTATAATGATGAAATTATAGGCGAAGGATACCACACACAGGCAGGCGAACCTCATGCAGAAGTAAATGCAATAAATTCTGTAAAAAATAAATCATTACTCTCAAAATCAACGATTTATGTTAGCTTAGAGCCTTGCTCACATTATGGTAAAACTCCTCCCTGTGCCAAACTTATTGCCGAGAAGAAAATCCCATCTGTGGTTATTGGAACAATTGATACAACAGCCAAAGTATCAGGCAAAGGCATCAAAATTTTGGAAGAAGCAGGCAGCAAAGTTACAGTTGGAATTTTAGAAAAAGAATGCAGAGAATTAAACAAACGGTTTTTTACTTTTCACGAAAAAAAACGTCCCTATGTAATTCTAAAATGGGCTCAAACTCTTGATGGTTTCATAGATTTGGAGCGGACTGCCGATATGCCAATTCAACCAAATTGGATAACCAACGAAACTTGCCGAACGCTCGTCCACAAGTGGCGTAGCGAAGAGCAAGCAATTATGGTTGGCACAAACACCGTAGAAAAAGATAATCCAAAATTAGATGTGCGAAATTGGACAGGCAAAAATCCCATTAGAGTTTTGATTGATAGAAACTTACGGCTATCAAGAACAAGTCATCTTTTCGACAATACTATTCCTACAATTTGTTTTACCGAACAAAATTTGCCACTTATCAAAGAAAAACTACATTTCATCAAAATTAATTTTGAAAAAGATATTTTAGCACAAATTTTGAACGAACTCCATAAGCTCAATATCCAATCAATAATAATTGAAGGGGGAGCAATGCTCTTAAATTCTTTTATAAAAGCAAAAATGTGGGACGAAGCAAGGATTTTTTATGGAAATAAATTATTTGAAAAAGGAACTGCTGCTCCTAAAATAAGTGGAATAATAAAACAAGAAGCTATAATTAACGATAATATTGTTAAAATTTTGTATTGTTAAGACTGTTGTATTGTTAAGATTGTTGTATTTCTGAATTATTGGATTGTTTTATTGTTAAGAAATTAACAATTCAGCAATAAAACAATTCAGAATAAAACAATAAAACAACTCAGTAATGAAATAATAAAAAAATAGAAATGAAGAATATAATTTTAATAATAATAATTGTTTTTACAACAAATATTATATTTGCACAATCTACAACAGATTCTATAAAGGAGGCAAAAATTTCATCAAAAACTGTTTATACAGAGGATTTTAGCGGAGCTATAAAAATGTATAAACAAATGTGGCTTTTTGATGAGAAAAGTCCTATATTTAATTATAAATTAGGTTTTTGTTATCTCAATACTTTTAAAAAGCAAGATAGCTCAATCTATTTTTTGGAAACAGCATCAAAACTTTATACAAAAAAAAATGAAACAGAAATAAATAAAGATGAGATAGATTTTTATTTGGCTCGTGCGTATCGGGTTAATTTTTTGCTTGATAGTGCTGCAATTATTTTAGAACAATTAAAAGCTAAAGCTCATGATGATTATTTTTTAGAAGTTGTAAATAACGAGATAGCACTAACTTTAGAAGCATTTAATAACGATTTTGATATTGACAATTTAGGTGAAATAATTAACTCCCCTTACACAGAGCATTCTCCTGTAATTTCCGAAGATAAGAAAACTCTTATTTTTACTTCCCGCAAAAAACGTAACGAAAATTCTAACATGTATGACGATGGTGAATACGACGAAGATATTTATATTTCGAGAAGAATTGATGGTAAATGGACTGAACCTGAGCCAATTAGTGATAAAATAAATACTTCGGAGAACGAGGCATCAACCTGTATTGCTTGCAATGGAAAACAACTTTTTATTTACAAAGAAGAAAATAGAGGCTCTATTTTTCACGCTAAAATGATAAATGATAGCACTTGGGGAACTCCTGTAAAACTTGGAAAAAATATTAATACACGAAATCGTGAAACTCATGCTTCTATTTCTTGCAATGGAAAATATTTGTATTTTACCAGCAATCGTAAAGGTGGTTATGGAGGACTTGATATTTATGTCTCCGAAATGCAAGCAGATGGAAAATGGGGAGAAGCAATAAATCTTGGAGCAGGAGTAAATTCGTCCAGAGACGAGGAAGGTCCATATATTGTGGATAGCACAACTTTATTTTTTAGCTCAAACGGACACAAAGGCTACGGTAAATTTGATATTTATAAAAGTGAAATTACTGATTTTGGAACTTGGGGACATGCAGAAAATCTGGGATACCCAATTAATTCAATAGACAACGATGTTTATTATGTTCCAATTTTAAACACCGAAAATGCTTTTTATGCCTCCTATAAAACAGGTGGTTATGGAAATACTGATATTTATTTGCTTAGAAAAACAGAGGATAAGGAAGACGAACTTACTATAAATATTGGTTATTTAGAAACCTGTAATGGACGTGTGCCTGATGTTACTATTAATGTTGATAATACTACAACTGGCAACCATGCTGTTGCAAAAGCAAACGAAATGGGACAATTTGTTTTTGTTACTAAAAAAGGAGAAGATTATAAATTAACAGTGGAACATAATGGGCAAATAGTTTTTGCCGATAGCTTTAATGTTCCCAAAAATACGCCCTTTAAACAACATTATCAAACAATTGAGGTAAGATGTGAATAATAAATAAAATGATTAATTATTCTGCGAAACCCTGCTAACCATTTTTTAATATCAAAGTTACATAAATTACTCAATAAATAAAAAGGGTTGAAAGATACTTCATTTTTCACAAAAAAAGTTAGCTTTAAATTTGGAATTTTCAAAAAAAACGAGTAACTTTGCAACTCGCACGGCTCACAATGATATGAGCTGTTAAGGCTCATTAAAAAATAGAAATATGAATTATTTTATAGAAGCAAAAGAATTAGTTGATTACTCTAAAAAAAATCTAATCAGTATAAAAGCGGAATATGACAATTCATTAAAAGACAAAGAAGTCAAAAAAAGTCTTTTAATTGAAATAAAAAATTTCATGGAAAATCTGCGTTCAGCCTTGGATTATACTGCACATGGGTTGTTTCATAAATATGGAGACACTACTGTTTCAAATCCGAATATTTATTTTCCATACGCATGGAGTAGTTTGGATATAAATGGTTTCAGAACTAAAAATATTATAAATAGGAAAATTCCAGGTTTAGTTTTAAACAGAAGCGACATTGTAGCAAAATTAGAAACATATCAACATTTTCATAATCCAGATAATGATTGGTTACCAAAGTTTATGGAATTGAATAACGAAAATAAGCATCAAAAACTCAATCCTCAAACAAAAAGTGAAACTAAACAGTTAAATATTTCATCAAAAGGGGCTTCGATGATTTTAGGAAATAATGCCTCAATTACAATAGGTAAAGGAGCTTCAATCCGTTTTGGGAAAACAGTAATTCCTGGCAGTCAGACTTTTAGTGCAAATAATCCTCCAATAACTTTTGGAAAAGGAGAAAAAAAAGTTGTTACTTGGGTGTCATTTATTTTTGTATCAAATAATGAACTTGTGATACCGTTATTAGAAAAAACCGTAACAGGTGTTTCAAAAATTATAACTGAATTGTCAAATATTTAAAATAATTAACTATTTTTACGGCTAATAATCATATAATCCGTCTTAAAAGATAAAAATTGACTAAAAAAGACCAAATATTAAAGCTATTTAAGCAAAAAAAAGGTATAATAAAACTACAAGATTTATTGAAAATCGGTGTAAACAAATATCATTTGTTAAAATTGTTGAAAACAGGTGAAGTCGAAAAAATAAGACATGGAATTTATAAACTTTCAGATTATCAAACAAATGAATATTTAGAAATTAAAAATCTTGTTCCTAACGGAATTATTTGTCTTTTTTCAGCATGGAATTATTATGAATTAACAACATATATGCCTCATGAATTTCATGTTGCAATTGAAAAAAAATCAAAAGTGAAACTTACTGATTATCCGCCAATAAAGTTGTATTATTGGGATAATAATTCTTTAAAAACAGGAGTTAAAACTGTAAAAATTGACAATTCCAACATTACGATTTTTGACATTGAAAAATCTGTTTGTGATGCCGTAAAATTTAGGAATAAAATAGGAAAAGATATTTTGAACGAAATATTAACTGAGTATTTAAAACAAAAAAACAGGAATTTAGATTTGCTGATTAAATATTCCAAAATTTTACGAGTTGAAAAAATATTAAGAAATTATTTAGACGTTTTACTGTGAAACAAAATATAGCAAAATCAATACGAGCAAAACTCTTGCACATATCTAAAAAAGAAAATATCAGTTATCAATTGATGATTATTCGTTATTTTCAAGAACGATTACTTTATCGTTTGTCTATTTCTGAATTTAACGACAATTTTTGTTTAAAAGGCGGTGTTTTACTCTACTTTTTAGACCAAAATAAAAGTCGTCCAACGATTGATATAGATTTTCTTGCAATAAAAACAGATAATGACCAAAATTATGTAAAATACATTTTTTCGGAGATTTGTGGAATAGAATATAAAAATGATGCCGTTACTTTTGATTATCAAAATATTACTGCAACAGAAATAACAAAACAAGCAAATTACAACGGAATTAGAATAAATATTACCGGAAAATTAGACACGATAAAACAACGTATTCAAATTGATATAGGTTTTGGAGATATAGTTTATCCAAAACCATTAATTGTGAATTATCCTGTAATTCTTGATATGAAACAACCCAAAATTCAAGTTTATTCAATTTATTCAGCCATTGCCGAAAAATTTGAAGCCATGATACAACTTTCAGAAGCAAACAGCCGAATGAAAGATTTTTATGATATTTACACTTTATTAGTAAATAACGATATTGATAAAAATGAACTTGAAAATGCAATAAAAATTACTTTCAAAACTCGAAATACTGCTTATTCTGAAAATCACAGTATTTTCAATGATGAATTTTACACAAATAAAGATAGATTAACTAAAGTTTCGGAGTTGTAAACACTTGAATATCAATGGATAAGTAGAGTT
>JAOZQN010000219.1:0-1942 GCA_029932195.1 Bacteroidales bacterium
CCCTCCCTTTGGGAGGGCTGGGGTGGGCTCATCAATGGATTATTTACAGACTGAAAATGTGTAGTAAAAAACACCCAAAATAGTTAATCTAAAAATAAAAAAGGAGCAAGCTGAAAATCCTGACAAAGAGTAGGCAAAATTCAATAATTTCAAAATCATTTAAAAATTAAACACATGAAAAAGACAATTTCAAAAATCGGATTATTTATTATTTTAATAGTTAGCATAAACTTTACTTATGCACAAGTAGGTAATGAATTCCAAGGATCTGGTACCGGAACAAATATTACATCAGGAGATTATAATATTGTGTATGGAGATTCGGCAGCATATTCATTAACTTCTGGTTCGTATGGAGTTTTTTTAGGCTACAGAGCAGGGTATTTATTTGATAACGATTCAGATAATATTGTAATTGGCTCAGAAGCAGCAGACCAAACAAGTGGTGGATTAGATAATATTTACATAGGAAAATGGGTTGCAAGAGCATGTACAGGAACTGACAATACAGTTATAGGAACAGAAGCAGGTAGGAATATGACAGGCTCTGCTAATGATAATACAATAATTGGCGAAGAAGCCGGTGAATACCTAACTGATGGAGATGACAATGTTTTTATAGGTGAAAATGCTGGCTATGGTGGTTATAATGGTAGTGAGTATATTAATTCTGCAAGTGATAATACAGCAGTTGGTAATCAAGCTGGGTACTCTTTAATGACTGAAGGTAGAAATGCCTTTTTTGGTAACGATGCTGGTTGGGATTGCGATGAAGGCTGGCGAAATACTTGTGTAGGAGATTCTGCTGGGACAGATATTGGAGAAGGAAATTTTAATACAATGATTGGACAAGGAGCAGGTGCGTGTACCGAATATGGTGATTTTAATACTTTTGTTGGTCAACGAGCCGGTTGGGATAACAACAGAACAAATAATACAAATGACGCAAATGGCAATACAGCCTTAGGCTATCGAGCAGGACATACAAACAGGGAAGGTAGTTATAATACTCTAATAGGATACCAAGCAGATTTTACTAATACTGCATCGACAGGTAATAATAATCAGGATAATGTTGCTATTGGAAGAGAGTCAACAGTTGGTAGCGAGAGTAATGGGTGCAACGGGATAGTTGCATTAGGTGCTTACACAAGAGTTGATAAACACTACAGTATAGCTATAGGATATTCAACGCGTAATCAAGGAAAACGTGGTGTAAGTATGGGTTACGATTTGGATATTGCAAATGGAGATGACGATGTTACAGCAATTGGTTACGATGCAAATGCTTCAGGTGACAGAATTAGTTTATTCGGTTCTCAGGCAAATGCGACTAATAATGATGCGACTATATTTGGATATATGGCATCGGCAGATTCTATGTCAGTTGCTTTAGGTTCGCAGTCGAATGCAAGCGGAAATTATTCAATTGCAATTGGTAGCGGTGCAACAACAGCACAAAATAATTCAATGGTTCTAGGAGGAATTACATCTACAGACCGTGTTTCTGTCGGTATTGGAACTTCTACTCCTAATTTAAACTCAAGTCTTGATCTTTCAGAAAATGACAAAGGTTTTTTAATAACAAGAATGTCTAATACAGAAAGAACAACTTTTGGAGGATTGCTTACAGCCACAGAAGAAGGCATGTTGGTTTTTGATACCGAAGACGATGCACTTTACACCTGGACTGGTGCGGCTTGGTTAAATGTAAACTCTGATGCTCAAACTTTGGATTTAACAACAAACACTCTTTCTATTTCAAATGGAAATAATATTGATTTAAGTGGGTATTTAGACAACACTGATACTCAAACTTTGGATTTAACAACAAACACACTTTCTATTTCAAATGGAAATAATATTGATTTAAGTGCTTATTTAGATAACACAGATGCACAAACTCTATCTCTCCTTGGCACTGATATTACAATTACTGGTG
>JAOZQN010000219.1:2042-7088 GCA_029932195.1 Bacteroidales bacterium
CTCACTTGATTTAAGTAGCTTGCAAGACGGCTACGAAGCAAACACAGATGCACAAACTCTATCTCTCCTTGGCACTGATATTACAATTACTGGTGGAAACTCACTTGATTTAAGTAGCTTGCAAGACGGCTACGAAGCAAACACAGATGCACAAGAATTAGATTTTTCTGCAAATGTTTTAAGTATTTCAGGTGGTTCAAATACTTTTGATTTAAGTAGTTATCTTGATAATACAGATGCACAAGAATTATTGTTAACTGGTTCGGATTTATCAATATCTGGTGGTAATACTATTGACCTAAGCACTTTACCATCAGGAACAGATGACCAAACTTTGGACTTGACTGCAAATGTTTTATCTATTGAAGACGGTAACACAGTTGAACTAACTGCATATCTTGACAATACAGACGAACAAGATTTAGTAGATGCAGTTTTAACTGGAACAGTTCTACAAATAGACATTGAAAACGGCTCATCTGTTAGCGTTGACCTTTATCCATTAATAGAAGACCTGGAAGCAAGAATTACGACTTTGGAAGGACAAGTGGGGATTAAAAATACAGAATATACAAGTGCCAGGTTATTCCAAAACGTTCCAAATCCATATAAAGATAATACAATTATCAATTTTTATATACCAAAATCTGTTGCTAATGCTCAAATGGTTATTTATAATATTAAAGGTGAAATAATTAACGAATTACCAATATATCAAAGAGAAAATGGAAATATAGTTTTCACAAAAGACCAATTATCTGTGGGAACATATTTTTACACTTTAATTTTAGATGGGCATAAATTAGATTCTAAAGTTATGGTTCAAGTCAATTAGCTGTTCCTAATTATAAAAGATTTTGCAAAAATAGCAAATCCTTAAAAATCAATACAATCACCTGTTATTTGGTTCTTTATTTTTTCAAATTAAATTAATAAAGGCAATAACACTTTTACATCGCAAATTGATTTAGGAATAACGTATTAAATTTTTGTTCCTTAACAAACCAAGCGAGCGGAGTTTATTTTATCAAATTCCAAAATAGCAAAATTGTTAAAACAATAAAAATTATCAAACAATAATTTACACTTTCCAACGTGGTTTTTCACCACTTGGAAACGTGTAGATTTACGCAACGAAAAGCCAAACAGAAATGTTTGGCTTTTTCTATTTGCAAAATTAATAAAATGCAAGGTAGTGTAACAAAGTGATAGTATCATATAGGAATGATAATAAACACTTACAAAAAATCATTTTTCATAATGTTGAGAATTTGTCAAACACAAACATAACTAATATTCTGATTATAAGTAGAATAGATTTTATTATCCAGTAAAAAAAACAATTTTTATTTTACATTTAGCTAATTTTCAATATATTAGAACAGACATCACTTTATAACACTACCAAATTGAAATCTTATTTTATTAACTATTTCGTTTTATTTTTTATAAAAATAAAAAATAAAATAGTAATTATATTTTTTATGCAAATTTTTTTTTATCTTTGCAAATTAGAGATTAATTCATAAAGAATTGTTAAAAACTTTCCTATTACGTCATTTTTAACCTCTCTCCAACTTACTAAAAAGTCTAATCTAGAAACTGTTAAAAAAGAACTTTTTGATTTCTTTTAACTAAATTGTTAGTTATCAAGCGAAAGCTAATTAAAACTAAAGACTCAGAATTCAACACTTTTTTTCTATACACGATACAAAAACCAATAAACGACCACATAACTATGATGCAATACAACACAGAACGCGATGATATAATTTTAACCGAATATGGTAGAAATATCCAAAAATTGATAGAACATGCAAAAACAATAGAAAACAAAGAACATAGAAATATGGCAGCTTTACAAATCATTGAAGCAATGGGGATTTTGAATAAAAAAATTCTGAACATTCAAGACCATAAAAAAATATTGTGGGACCACCTTGCGATTATGGCTAACTACGAATTAGATATAGATTTTCCATATCCAGTAATTCCAAAAGAAGAATTAAATACTAAACCAACAAAATTAGAGTATAGTGGCTCGGAAATAAAATACAAACATTTTGGACGAGTTATAGAAAAACTTGTTACTGAAATTACAAAAATTGAAGACCCCGAACTAAAAGAACAAGCTATTGTATATGTTACAAATCACATGAAAAAAACATATCTATCTTGGAACAAGGAGGTTGTTCAAGACGTAGTTATTTTTGACTCTCTGGACAATCTCTCAAATGGAAAATTACACCCAAAAGAAGGTTTTACTCTACCACGAACTCACGAAATACAGTCAAGAACAAGACGAACACGAAAAAGATATAAAAAATAAATAGCTTAATTAGTCTCTGGACGGAAATAGGTAATAAGCAATCATACAGTGTGTTATCTTGTTAAATTGGTTTGAATGTTTTGTATTTTACAAACTTATAGCATTGTCTGTTTTTTTTACACCGTGATTATCAGTGTTTTATCTTTTTTTGTTTTTAAACATTCAAATTGATTTAGCCTTGTATTTATTTGATATATAAATTGTTATCTATTTCCGTCCAGACACTAATTAGTCCATAAAGTAAGAATTGTTAAATTGTTTTATTGCTAAATTGTTGCTTTCCAGGATGTAAGTTTTTATTTGTAAATATTTCACATAAAAAAGTCAGAATTTCACGATAAGTGAAATTCTGACTTTTTATATTATGTTGCAGATAGAGAACTAAATTAATGTGAAGTAAGAGGAAATTTACTCATCATTTCGTTTGTTTCTTTTCTAACTTCGTTTATAGTTGTTTCATTATCAATATTTCCAATAACTTTGTCAATAAGTCCAACAATTTTTCTAATATCGCCTTCATTAACTCCACGAGTTGTAATTGCAGGAGTTCCAACTCTTATTCCCGAAGTTACAAATGGCGAACGAGAATCAAAAGGCACCATATTTTTGTTTATTGTAATATCTGCTTTTACAAGTATGTTTTCTGCAACTTTACCAGTTACATCTGGGAAGTTCTGACGCAAATCTATAAGCATAGAATGATTATCTGTTCCTCCCGAAACTACTTTATAGTTTCGTTTTAAAAATTCGTCTGCCATAACTTTGGCATTTTTTTGAACCTGTGCTTGATAATTTTTAAAATCATCGGTAAGAGCTTCGACGAAAGCCACTGCTTTTGCAGCAATAACATGCTCCAAAGGTCCTCCTTGAGCTCCTGGAAATACAGATGAATTTAACACAGCAGCCATAGATTTTGTTTTTCCTTTTGGCGTTTTGATACCCATTGGGTTATCAAAATTTTTGTGCAGCATAATAATTCCTCCACGTGGACCTCGCAATGTTTTGTGAGTTGTAGAAGTCAAAATATGACAGTGTGGAAATGGATTATTAAGCAAGCCTTTGGCAATAAGCCCAGCAGGGTGTGCGATGTCAAACCATAGTAAAGCTCCAATTTTGTCGGCTATTGCTCTCATTCTTTCGTAATCCCAATCACGAGAATATGCCGATGCTCCACCCAAAATTAATTTTGGTTTGTGTTCCAAAGCCAATTTTTCCATTTGGTCGTAGTCCACCATTTCGGTTTCTTTATTTAGCGAATAAGCAATTGGTTTGTAAAGTATTCCTGAGTAATTTACAAACGAACCATGTGTTAAATGTCCTCCATGCGAGAGGTCTAAACCAAGAAATGTGTCGCCAGGTTTAAGCAGTGCAGACATAACAGCAAAGTTTGCCGACGCTCCTGAATGTGGTTGAACATTAGACCATTCTGCTCCAAAAAGTTGGTTTAATCGGTCAATTGCGAGTTGCTCTGTTTGATCTACAAATTGGCAACCGCCATAATATCTTTTGCCTGGATACCCTTCTGCATATTTGTTTGTCATTACTGAGCCTGCAGCTTTCATAACGTCTTCGCTAACAAAATTTTCCGAAGCAATTAATTCTATACCATTTATTTGTCTTTGGTGTTCTTTTTCTATAATATCAAAAACTTGTTTGTCGTGCATTTTAGATGAGTTAAAAGTTATCAAGTTAAAAGTTGTCGTGTTGTCAAGTTGTCAAGTTAAAAGTTGTCGTGTTGTCAAGTTGAAACTTTTAACTTGATAACTTTTAACTTGATAACACGATAACTAAAACAACTAATTAATATATTGTAGTCTAAGGAAATTTATTCTAACTAGTGTTTTTTTTGAAATATTAAATCCTATGTATTGTCCTGGTAAGTCCTCGTAAGGCATTGAGTGGACAAGCGTTTTATTGATGAAAAAATAATACATATCATCATATTTTCTTATTGTCAAAGAGTTTTCTGCCGTTTTATTAATAGATTCTAATTTTGTAGGAGGCACAATTACTTTTGTATTTAGTCCTTCTTCTTTCTCTATTTTATATTCTCCCATTGAAGAGAAGCTATAATAATATTTGTCTCCAAAAATTAGTTGTCCAAAAAATAAGCCATTGAATTCTTCCACGTTTCCACTAATAAATTTTATTCTTGCTTCCAATTCAAAATTTCGTGTTGGGTCAAAATTTATTGGTTTTCCATCTGTAAAAGGAAAGCCAAAATCATTTGCAAAAAACAAATATCCGTCAGAAATTCTATGTGTATTTGGCGAGCTTTCTTTTATCCAGTAATATCTATTGTCATCAAAGTTATCAATAAATATTCTTGATTTACTACTCTGCTCTATTCCGTCGTATGCGTCGGGCATGATTTGTGAAAAACTTGCGGCATACAAAAATAACATAATTGATAATAATGTGAATTTTTTCATCTTTAATTAGTTTTTAGTTAGTTATTTGAGTTTTGAGTTATCGTGTTTTTGAGTTATCGTGTTTTTGAGTTGTCGTGTTTTGAGTTGTCGTGTTTTGAGTTATCGTGTTTTTGAGTTGTTAGTTTTTGAGTTGTCGTGTTTTGAGTTATCGTGTTTTAGAGTTGTTAGTTTTTGAGTTGTCGTGTTTTGAGTTATCGTGTTTTAGAGTTGTTAGTTTTTGAGTTGTCGTGTTTTGAGTTGTCGTGTTTTGAGTTATCGTGTTTTTGAGTTGTTAGTTTTTGAGTT
>JAOZQN010000219.1:7188-9825 GCA_029932195.1 Bacteroidales bacterium
TCGTGTTTTTGAGTTGTTAGTTTTTGAGTTGTCGTGTTTTGAGTTATCGTGTTTTTGAGTTGTTAGTTTTTGAGTTGTCGTGTTTTAAAATACGCTTTGCGTAACTCAAAAACACGACAACTAACAACTCAAAAACTAACAACTACTTACTTATAAAGTTTAATTTTGTCATTAATGCTTCTTTGTAGGTTCTTGCTATTGGAAATTTCTTTTTTCTTTTGTTTAGCATTATAATAACTTCGTTGTCTTCAATAGCATCTACTTTTTTCAAGTTAATAATATAAGAACGGTGAATACGCATGAAAATATTAGAAGGTAATTTCTTTTCAAACGATTTCATAGTAAAATGTATTGTATATTTTGTTTTTTCTGTTGTAACTGTTATATAATTTTCCAATGCTTCTACCCATAATATCTCTTCAAAGTTTATTTTTTTGTAAGAAGAGTTTGTATCTTTAATGAAAAGGCTATCATTTTGATTTTCTGCTGTTTGTTGTTCATTTTCCAAAATTTTCTTTACTCTTGCTACCGATTTTGCAAAACGAGCATAATTCACAGGTTTCAAAATATAATCGGCAACATCATATTCTATTGCATCAATTGCATATCTATCTTGTGCCGAAATTATTATTACATGGGGGAGATTAGAAAAGTTTTTAATGAACTCAATTCCAGTCATTCCAGGCATTTCTACATCAAGAAAAATTAGGTCAATATTTTTTATCTCATCAATATGATTTACTGCTTCTATTGCACTTTCGTATGATCTTACAAGATTTAGATCTTTCGTTTTCTTAATATATTTTTCAATAACTAATCGAGAGATCTTTTCGTCATCAATAACAATACAATCTATTTTCATATGTTTTAATTTTTTAATGAACAACAAAATTACATTTTTTTTTGTTTTTTACTTAAATTTTCAAAAAAAAAATACTAATAAATTAACATCTCAAATATATAGATATATTACCTCCTAAATATCAAAGAGTTAAAAAAAAGATAAAACTACTTTTTGTAAATATAAAAAATGCAAAAAAAAATATTATTTTTGCATTTTTGTATAAGTTCTGTTATAGAGTTAAAAGTTTGTCAAGTTGAAAGTTTGACAAAAAACGTTGAATTCACTTTGGAGTGGACTCAACTTGACAGCTTTTAACTTTATAGCTTTTAACTTTAAAAACTTTTAACTTAAAAATAAAATGTGTAAATTTAATTATAAAAAGATAGATTCGTATAACGAAGTGAATACTAAAAAGATAGCAGACAATTATTCTCAAATAATAACTCTGCTTAACGAAGACGTAGAACGAGAAGGTTTGTTAAAAACACCTGAAAGGGTTGCAAAATCTATGCAGTTTCTAACACAAGGCTACCAAATGGACCCTACAGAAATATTAAAAAGTGCAATGTTTAAAGAAGACTATCGTCAGATGGTTTTAGTTAAAAATATAGAAATTTATTCGCTTTGTGAGCATCACATGATACCTTTTTTTGGTAAAGCACATGTGGCATATATTCCGAACAAATATATAACTGGTTTGAGTAAAATAGCACGAGTTGTTGAGGCTTTTTCTCGTCGTTTGCAAATCCAAGAAAGACTAACAAATCAGATTAGAGACTGTATAGATGAGACACTTAGTCCTTTGGGAGTAGCAGTAGTAATAGAAGCAAACCACCTTTGCATGATGATGCGTGGTGTGCAAAAACAAAACTCTGTTACAACAACTTCGGCATTCACAGGAGCTTTTCTAAAAAAAGAAACAAGAGAGGAATTTATACATTTAATAGGCTCTAAATTACATTAAAAAAAACAAAAACTCTAAATTTTGTGAAAATTACTTGAATTTCGTTTATTTTATAAATAACTAATAATCAAGTATAATTTTTATAAATAAGTTTGAATTTATAAATCCGAACATATTTGATTTGACTTTAAGGTGAGAAAAGCTGTATCTTTGAAATTATATTAATGATAAATAATTTTAAAGATGATGAAAAAAACACTCATACTCATAATTGCTATTTTAGTTTCCAATTTTGCTTTTGCAGATATTGTTATAAAAGAAACTTTTGTTTCCACCGCAACGCCTTCTGGTTGGAACTTAACTCGCCCACAAGGCTCGTTTAACTGGACTATCCAAAATTCACCCGCTTTTTCAAGCCCAAGCGGTGGTTTTTACGCTGTGTTTGATGATGATTCGCATGGTGCAGCACATCCTAATGAAGCATATATCAGAACTAAAAGTTTCGATTGCACAGGAATGACTTCCGTAAAACTAAGCTTTTACGAATTTTGGGAAGGTATGGAAAATACTTTTGGATATGTTGAAGTTTCAATAGATGGTGGAACTATATGGACAACTGTTCTAACTCACGAAGAAACGACAGTTGGTTCACTTGCAGCACCAAATAAAACAATAATAGATATTTCAACACAAGCCGCAGGAGAAGACGATGTTATGCTACGTTTTCGTTACTTGGAAGATGTAGGACAGAGCAATGCTTGGTATATTGATGATGTTGTGGTTTATAGTGCCAATGATGTTGGTGTTTCAGCACTCGCACAACCAGCTTATTTGAATTGCACAGAAAGTTATACAAACTCAGAAAACGTTTCAATACGCCTTTTTAATT
>JAOZQN010000823.1 GCA_029932195.1 Bacteroidales bacterium
TAACATACAAATTTATTTTTCATCGTTAATAACAAAAAATGCCAATTTAGGTTAAATATGTTTGGATTTGCGACAATGTTTAACTCTAAAAAAGCAAAGGAAAAAGGAGTTTACGAAAAAGTCCTTAAAAAATATTATGACATTGGAGGCGAAAAAGACAAAATTGATAAAGCAATAAAAGCAGGAGCAAAGAAAAAGCCAAAGTTAAATAGAAAAATTCGAAAACAATTAGACAGTGGTAAATTGTCAGGAATTTCAGGACTTGGAGAATTTGGAGAATTTGGAGAATTTAGAGAATTTGGAGAACTTGGAGAGCCAATTTCTATTGGTGCAATGATTTCATTGGCTTCTGCGCCAGTAATTGCGGCGTGGAAATGGATTAAAGATGCTGGATTAGACAAGTTGATTGAAAAAATTCCAGATATAATTCCTGATAAGAAAGCAAGAGACGCCCCAGACGACCAACAACCAGATAATTCCGACAACGAATATCTACCAGATAATAATAAAACGTCTTATAGTCCAGATATTCCCGATACAACAGATGAAAAACCGAATGCAAAAAAATATATAATTTTCGGAAGCATAGCAATCACCGTAATGGGAGTTGGAGCAGTAAGTTATTATTTGTATAACAAAAACAAAAAAAAAACATTAACAGGAATAACATATAATTAATTATGAAAATTAACGAAAAAGATATTAAAATATCACATATAGGAAACGAAGCCAGTAAAGTTGGTGTTATGTTTGGTGCATACTTCGCTGCAAAAGCTCTTTCAGGTATTGTAGGAAAGGTAACTGAAAAAACAATTAGTGGATTAGGAGCTAACCCTAACGTGCCTTTTATTAAAGCAGTAAAACCTATTGCATTGATTATTAGTGGAACAACCATATCTTATGCGGTTAAAGACAAGTATGCGAAATCAGTGGGGACTGGTGTCGCTTTTGCGGGCGTCGAAGAAGGTTACAGGCTTATTGTGGGTATAAAAGAAGATTTCTTACCACGAGAAGAAGTTGCAGGTTTGGGAAGTGATTTAGTTCCAACTCCAACGCTTAATCTACCCGATATAGATGAAGACGAATATTCTGACGCACCTCACGCATTAGAAGACCGATATGAAGACGAAGAGGTTGATTTGGACGGAGATGATGATGAATATGATGAGTATGAAGAATTGGAATTATAATTCAAAACAATTAAAATATTAATTAAATCAAAAAGTAAACAAAACAATTTAAAACAATAATAAAATGGCATACATTGAAATATTAGATGGAACATCAGACCTTGATTCAGTTTATATTCCAGAAGAGAATATGGCAGAAGTTGTAAGTGGAATAGCAGGCGACTTAGGTTCTGTGGACGGTAAAAGAAGGAAAAGAGGAAAAAGACGATTAAAAAGATTAAACCAAGCAATAAATAAAAAAGGAGGTGCAATTGTAGAAGTTCGTCCGCACGAAACAAGAGAAATGACTGGTAAAGCACTCTTTGAACGCAGACAACACAAATTGGACGAAAAAATAAGACTTGCACTTGCTGACGGAGATTTAACTATATCTGATTATACAGCTTTTTCAGTGAAATTAGCAGAAGGAGGCAGGACAGAAATGTTTAAATCAGGAGATAAAGAAGCAGACGGTGTAGGTAATCTTGTGTTAGCAAAACTTCCAAACAACTCAACCATGCTTGTTACTTCTATTTTCCTTTATTCAGGAGTAGGAGCAGGAGCAACAGAAGACGATGGTAAGATTGTTGATTTTGGAAAATTAAACACAATTATTGCCAATGGAACTTTTACCTTTAAAAATGGGCAAAAAACATTCATGCAAAAAACTTCTTGCAAAGTATTTAAGCACGAAGGTAATGCAGGACTTTTGCCAGGAGAATACAAACTTGCAACTCCAATTTTAATAGATGGCAGTAAAGTAGTTGGGTTTGATATAGATACTCCTCCTGGAATACCAGCAAATACTTTTATTTGTGTAGAACTTGGTGGAGTAATGACCGTAAAAGCATAATTCTTTATTTCGTTTAAAGCCTCAATAATATCCAAAGTATTTTTTGGGGCTTATTTTTAAAACCAAACAAAAAAAATTACATAAATGAACTTCCAACTACCTCCAAATACAGAATTTGAAAAATTTGAAATAAAAATTAATTCGCAAGGGCAAGTTAAAAAAGTTGTAACTACACAGCCAGTATCAAAAAAAAGATAAAAAATTAAAAAAAAAGTAG
>JAOZQN010000220.1 GCA_029932195.1 Bacteroidales bacterium
ACTTTTTTTTATCCTGATTTTAACATACTTACAGTCAAAATGAGAACTGCTGTAATAAAAGTAAATAATTGGTTGAAAATAAGTAAATATAAATATTTTAAAGCAATTTTAATTAATATATCTATTATTGTTGCTTCTTTACTCTATTATTTTATAAAGTATAGATACACTTTATAAATTATAAATAAATAAACACAATTATTATTCGCAAATAACTGATAATAAATGCTTAACATTTTCTTGCACGTCATTTGCTTTTTCACTGTGCGGAAATTGTACGGGGTACGGTGATTGATTGACAATTTACTTTCAATTTTACGTTGTACCAAAAAGCAAACGACGGCAAGAAGTTATCGATATGAAAAAAAACATATCAGCATCATTGTAGAGCATACGGGTTGTAAAATTTAGAGTAATTTCTAACTTCTTGATATGGTGCGTAATTACTCCCCCCTCAACTTTTCAATGTGAGCCATAATTATTCAAAATTTCATAATTTCAAAACTTCATAATTTTTCCAGCTTGTCTGGCTTAGGACTCTACCATTCATTGTATTAAAAAATGAAAAAAACATTAATTATAATATTTTTATACCTTCTATTTTTTAGTAATTGCTCGTTGGATTCTAAAAATGAATATTTATATCCAGTAAAAATAAAGAAGGGCGTTTATCAAATAATCTTATTTGAAAATAATATATATCCATATTTTTACACACAACCATATTCAGCCGGATACAGTGAATCTTTTACTAGTATTGATTCTTCATTTGCAGAAAAAGCAACTATTATTACTTTTAAAAACGACACAACATTATTTTATGAAAAATATATTCTCTCAAACCAAAAAGAATATCTTTCTGTAAAATATAACGATAATTTTGCTTGGTTACAATATAAAATTCCTTTACCCGAAGTTCAAATAGATTTTCTCAAAACATTTTTATGTTCAGAAAAACAAATTTCCACTTATCCAGAAAAAGCATGGTTAATGCTGATAGAACCGTTTGTAGAACCAGATAAATTATTCATAAAAACAGCAAACCAAAGAATATTTATTGTTAATAAAAAAACCAAAAAATTTAAAGATTTTGGAAGCGGAAGATTAGAGGGCTGTTGCATGAAATCAAATAAAAAATATGTTAAATGTAGTATTGATTTAATGTGGAATACATCTATTATTGATGCAGATGGAAATGAAAAAATAAAATAGCAAATTGTATCATGTAATAAAAAATTGCCAGACACTTCATAAGCATCTGACAATCACACTACTAATTAATAATTTTGTTATACTTTTTTGAATAGTTATAATTCAAAATTGTATCTGTGGCAATAAAACTTAATTGTTTCCAATCTCCTCAATAACTGGAATAGTGTCCATATCAGGAATAGTATCAATTGGTATTATTTTTATTGAATCAGATAAATCTAATCCCCTTTCGGTCATTGTCCACATTTTTTCTACCATAAAATTATCCCACATATTTTGCATGTTTTGAATATCATAAATAACTTTTGTCATACCATCTAACATGTAAACAGATTTTCCTTCTGGTAGATAAAGTATAATACGAACAGATTGAACCTGATATTTTGTGTTATCGGGTAATGTGAAAAAGTGGTCAAATTCAATTATTGAATCATTTTGTGTCCAATTATAATTGATTTCTCTCGCAAATTCAATTGCATCTTTGGTCGTTTTGCCATGAGCATAAAATTTAATTTTAATTTCAATTTGGTCGCTTAGGCTTTTCATTATATCAATTCGTGGTTCGCCAAAAAATTGAGTTTTATCGTCTTCTGTAGAAATTAATAAATTGTCAATTTTAAAAAAGAAGTCTTCATTATCATGAATAAAATTTTCGGAAACAGATAAATAAAGAGTATCGGAATTAACATTTTCAACAACATAACTATTTGTATATGAACTTGATGTCTTATAATGCAAAGCAGCTTTAAGACCAAATATTAATACCATAATTAATGCTGCAAACCACAAACCTAAACCTGTTAGAGTTATTATTGTATGTTTGGCTTTATATTTAAAAAGAAGAATTGAACCAGCGTAAACAAGTGCAAGTATTGGAATTGCGACCACTACATATATGGCTATAATTGATAATGTTGAAGAAAAAGTCATTGGAAATAATTCGAAAAAATCACTTAATTTCAAACTAGTATTAGTTATTTCCGGAATAGATAATTCTGCTATTGTTCCACCCATAAAATATGTTATAGTAAAACTGATAAATGAAATTATTCCAGAAAACATTAATGAAAATCCAACTATAGCTACTATTGCTTTCGCAAATGCTTTTAAAACGTTTAATAGTTCTTTGCCGAATTTTCCCATATTAACTCTAAATTTTTTATATCCATCTGATTGTGTCCATCTGTTAAAATTACTTTTAACAACCTTAAATTCTTGCTTAATAGTTTTTTCAATATTTGAAATAGTTATCCTTTCGCCTTGCATTTCTAATTTATTTCCAGATGTTTTGGCTTCGGGTAATAATATCCACACGCAAATATATACAAACACACCAGCTCCGTAGAAAAATATTGAAATAATGAAAATTATTCGTATAATAATCGGACTAATATTAAAATAACTACCAAGTCCTCCACAAATACCTCCGAGAAACCTATTATCCGGATTACGAAACAATTTTTTTGAACTCTCGTTGAAATATGTTTTTTCTGTATTTTTGGGTTCTCCCTCTTCGTCGTCGCAAATATCTTCGGGTGTTCCCATTATTTTTATTACATTTTCTACATCAGCAGCAATAATAACCTCTTTTTGTTGATTAATTTGTTCCTGAAATAATTCTGCTACCCTAGCCTCAATATCGCTTATGATTTCATCGCCACCTTGCTCATTCTCAAACTTTTTATTAAGAGCATCTAACCAACCCCTTAATATGTCATAAGCATCTTCGTCTATATGAAAAATGTAGCCGTTTATATTTACTTTTACCGTTTTTTTCATTTTTCTGTTGTTTTTGAGTTGTTTTTAGTTTCTAATTTTATTATTTTGTGAACCGATGCTGTTAGTTCAATCCACGATTGATCCAGATTTTTCAGAAAATCCTGTCCCAAGGGTGTGAGTTTGTAATACTTGCGTGGTGGTCCTTTTTTAGATTCCTCCCAACGATAGCTCAACAAACCAGCATTCTTCTGGCGAGTAAGCAAGGGATACAATGTCCCCTCCACAACAATGAGTTCGGATTCCTTCAGTATTTTTATTATATCCGACGCATAAGCATCGTTTTTCGAAAGAACTGAAAGAATACAATACTCCAATACACCTTTTCGCATTTGTGCTTTAGTATTTTCTATTTTCATTTTTCATTTTTTTTGAGTTAGTCTCTTAATCCTGAAATCGTTGTTTTTTTGGCATAATATTATTCAAAACTTCATAATTTCAAAATTTCAAAACTTTTCCAGCTTGTCTGGATTAGGTTATACAAAGTAAGATTTTATGCAAAGATATGAAAAATATATACTACTATGCAAAACAAAGTAGTGTTTTTTTTAAAGATTTTTTTATGTGGCTAATATTTAGTGAGTTATAATTTGTTGTTTTTTGCTTTTTTTTGAAAAACTTAATATTATGCAAAAAAAAGAGGGAGAATTTACATTTTTCAGAAATTAGATTATTTAGAATCAATATAAATTAAGATTTTTTTTGTAAATAAAAGATATATTAATATTTATTTCGTAAACTTGTTTCCTAAAATAAATTTGGACTAATAGTATAATTGTGAGAAACAACTATATTGTTAGTCTTTTTTTGCAAAAAATATAGTTGAGAAAAAATCAAAAGCTTGTGTCTGTTCCGAAAGGTTCTGGCAACCTATTTTATACTTAAAAGACAAGTAATACGTTGAAATTAAGTAAGTAGTTGGCTGTATAAAATCGTCCTTTTTTAAAGAGGCTATTTTTGTATTAGGCAAGGCAAAAAACATTTGCATAGCCAATGTTATGGTAATTTTTTTTAACGAAGCATAATATAAAAAGAGACCTTTAAAAATGACGATTTTATACAGCTAACTACTTAATATCAAGCTCTATGTTGATTGTTTGATTTGAATGTGTAAGGTATCAGAGGCTATTTGCTTTTAGATATTGGCTATTTTAGTTTTTTTGTCGCTTTGCGAAGCTAAAAGCCAACTACCAACAGCTAAAAGCCAACTACCAACAGCTAAAAGCCCCCAATATGTTACACACTCGTTTGGTTTTATATTTTTAAACTAACTTTATTATGGAACAAGAATTTACAATTGAAATAACAGAATCTTATAAAAAAAGTCTATTTAAAGAATTAATAAATTCTTTTCCAAAATTGGACGATGATTATGAATATCGTCTTTCGGAGATAGAACGTGCTTATAACCTTGCTTTCGACGCACATAAAATGCAACGAAGAAAGGGCGGAGATAAAGAACCTTATATCTCTCACCCCGTGGCTGTTGCCAAAATAATTGCTTTAGAAATGGGATTAGGAACAACTTCCGTAGTCTCTGCACTTCTGCACGATGTGGTTGAAGACACCCCAATATCAATTGAGGAAATAGAAGAGCAATTTGGCAATAAAGTAGCCATAATTGTTGGTGGAGTTACAAAAATAACAAAAGATAGTGGAAAAACAAAAAGCTATCAGTTGGAGACTTTTAAAAAAATGATACTTGCTGCTCCAAAAGACCACCGTGTTATTCTCATCAAAATTGCCGACCGTTTGCATAATATGCGAACAATGGAAGACATGCCAGATAATAGCCGTCAGATAAAATCTTCCGAAAATTTATTTATCTATGCCCCAATTGCAAATATTGTGGGTATGAGAGTTATCAAAAATGAAATAGAAGACCTTAGTTTTAGATATTTAGATAATAAAGAATATCTAAATTTGAAGGAAATGGCAGTAAAATATGGAAAAAGAAAAAAGTTTCTTTTTAAAAGCCTAACGGCAAAACTTAAAAGTTTTTTTGTGCCAAATTTTCTTCATTTAGAATTTGAAACAATAGAAAAATCACTTTACTCTTCTTGGATAAAAATAAAGGAAAGAAATACCGAACTTCTTTGTAGTGTTCATAATTTTCATTCCATAAGAATCTCTATCGGAGCAAAAAAAAATGATAAGAAGAATATAAGGCAAATTGCATATAATCTTTTTCAAGAAATTACAGAGCATTATGATCTGAAAATAAACACATTACAAGATTGGATAAAAGACCCAAAAAAAAATGGCTTTTCTGCACTTATTTTTGATATTTTAGATGAAAAAGGAAATCAATTTGAAATTCAGATTTTATCTAAAGAGAATAAACGAATAGCTGATAGAGGTTTTCTTCCTTTATGTAAAAAATTACCAGATGGTTTTAAGTTTATTGAAACAGATATTTTAGAAGAACTAGATGCCAACGAAACAACAAACGAAACAATAGAAAGGCTTAAATTAAGTATAAATCCTACCAAAATATTTATTTTTACTCCCCAAGGAAAAAAAATAGAACTTCCAAAAAAAGCAACAGTTCTCGATTTTGCTTTTAAAGTCCATACAGAAATAGGATTACACTGCGTAGGAGCAAAAATAAATGATAAGAAAACATTATATCCTTGTTCAAAAACTCTAAATTCAACAGACAAGGTAGAGATTCTTACACATAAAAATAAATACCCTAAAAGCGAATGGCTCAATATTGCTACTACAAATAATGCAAAAAAAAGTATTATCAATTTTTTGAATAAAAAAAATGAGACGAAAGAGCATTCTAAAACTGATAAAACTACAACATTTCCATATAAGAAAAAATTAATTGTTGATGGAACTTTTGATTATATCGCTTCTGGTTGTTGTAATCCTTTGCCAGGAGAAGATTGTATTGCATATCAAAATGAAATTAATAAAATCTTTATCCATAAAAAAAACTGTAAAGAAACAGAATTTCTTCGGGCTTCGCAAGGTAACAAAACTGTAGATATTGTCTGGATACCAATGAAACGCAATGCAACTATAACATCGGTGTTTTTAGAAGGATATGATAAAGTGGGAATAATAGAAGACGTAGTGCGAACAATTTCTAATGATATGGAAATAAATATGAAGGAATTTTGGATAAAAGCAGAAGAGGACATTTTTAAAGGACAAATAGATTTATATGTTTTTGACCTAAAACATAGAGATAATTTAATTAAAAATTTGAAAAAAATAAATGGAATAATTACAGTGAATAGTAAATAGTAAACAGTTATCAGTAAGCAATGAACAGCAAAAAATGATTCGTTTTAATTCTATTTTACGAAGTTATAATATTTTGAAAATAAGCCCAAAGGGCTGAAACATAACAACCCAGTGCATCATTGGAAATAAAAAAAATTGTGTATAAGACCTGAAATATCTCGACGTTACCTTTCATCGCTTATCTAAGATTTCTAAAGGGCACTCCTAAAAACCCATAACTCTGCGTTATACAAAATTATTAAAATACTCATTTACAGGAGTAAACTCAAACTTTAAGAATTTTGAAAGCCTTGATTTTTGAGTTTTTAGAAGCACCCTAAGATAACAAAACTCTGCATAAAGACGTGATAAATCACGTCTCTACGAATATATCCCCAATATATTACATATTCAAAAGAATAAGATTTCTTTTTTTATGACTGCTACATAACAAGTTAAAAGTTTTTTTATAACTATTTTTTTTTGTAACAAAAAGAACTTTTATCTTTATACTTTAAAACTTTTAACTTCTCTCAAAAAATGGCAAAAAAAGTAGTTCGCACTCCATTGATGAAACAATATTTTAATATAAAAGCAAAACACCCAGACGCTGTTTTGCTTTTTAGAGTAGGTGATTTTTACGAAACTTTTGATAAAGATGCCGTTAAAGCCTCCGAAATTCTTGGAATAACTCTCACCAAACGTGCCAACGGTGCGGCTGCCTACGTAGATTTAGCAGGATTTCCTTATCATGCCTTGGAAACTTATTTGCCAAAACTTGTGCGAGCAGGTCAGCGGGTGGCAATATGCGAGCAGTTAGAAGACCCTAAATTGACTAAAAACATTGTTAAAAGAGGTGTTACAGAGCTTGTTACACCTGGCGTTTCTTTAAATGATAATGTGCTTGAACACAAAGAAAATAACTTTTTGGCATGTGTTAATTTTGCAAAAAAATCGGCAGGAGTTTCTTTTCTTGATATTTCTACTGGCGAATTTTATGCTGCCGAAGGAAGTTTTGATTATGTTGATAAATTATTGAATAGCCTAAATCCAAAAGAAATTCTGTATGAACGTTCGCAAAAAAATAGATTTATAGAACTTTTTGGTGATAGATTTTATATTTATCCTGTAGAAGACTGGATGTTTACTACAGAATCTGCGGTAGAGCGTTTACAGAAACAATTTGGCACTCAATCGCTTAAAGGCTTTGGGATAGATAGATACGAAAATGCTGTAACTTCTGCTGGAGCAATTCTTCACTATCTTTACCTTACTCGCCACGAAAAGATAAAACACATTACTCAAATCTCTCGTATAGAAGAAGATAACTATGTTTGGCTTGATAAATTTACTATCCGAAATCTTGAAATTTTTAATTCCATAAGTGAAGACGGAAAAACGCTTTTGAAAGTGCTTGACAAAACCATCTCTCCAATGGGAGGGCGTATGTTAAGACGTTGGTTGGCATTACCTTTAAAAGACACAAAACCAATAAACGACAGATTAGATGTTACCGAGTATTTTTCTAAAAATCCAGATTTCAGAACTAATTTAGAGCAAGAACTAAAAAAAATAGGTGATTTAGAACGGCTTGTCTCCAAAATTTCTACACGTAGAATTAATCCTCGTGAAGTTATTTATCTTAAAAATGCACTTAATGCAATACTTCCTATAAAACAAGCACTTAACTCTGTTCCTGACAAATCAATTTCTTTATTTCAAAAGATAGGAGAACAGTTAAACGCTTGTTTATCAATAAAAAACAGAATCGAGACAGAGTTGGTAAACGATCCTTCAAACACAATTGGCAAAGGCAAAGTTATTGCACCAGAAGTATCCGAAGAGCTTGATGAATTAAGGGCTATATCAACTTCTGGTAAAACTTTTATCAACGAAATGTTGCTAAGATTGTCTAAAACTACAAAAATTCCATCGCTAAAAATAAACTACAACAAAGTTTTTGGATATTTTATTGAAGTAACGCATAGGCATAGAGACCGTGTGCCTGCCGATTGGATTAGAAAACAGACACTTGTGAGTTCGGAGCGATATATAAATCAGGAATTAAAAGAATATGAGCATAAAATTTTGGGGGCAGAAGAAAAAATCTTAAAAATAGAAAGTAAACTTTACGAAGAGCTTGTAATTGGTTTAGCAGATTATATTGAGCCAATTCAGTTAGATGCCAATTTATTGGCAGAGCTAGATTGTTTGATCTCGTTTGCAAATGTTGCTACGGAAAATAATTATATTCGTCCCGAAATAAATGATACTGTGGTGATTGATATAAAAAATGGTCGCCACCCAGTAATTGAAAAACAGCTACCAATTGACGAAGAGTATATTCCAAACGATGTATTTTTGGACGATAAAAAACAGCAAATAATGATGATTACTGGACCAAATATGTCGGGTAAGTCTGCACTTTTGCGACAAACTGCTCTTATCGTTTTGATTGCACAAATAGGTTCGTTTGTGCCTGCGGAGTCGGCAAAAATTGGTTATGTTGATAAAATTTTCACACGAGTTGGGGCTTCGGATAATATTTCGCTTGGCGAATCTACTTTTATGGTAGAAATGAACGAGGCAGCAAGTATTTTGAATAATTTGTCTCATCGTTCGTTAATTCTTTTTGACGAACTTGGCAGAGGCACAAGCACTTACGATGGAATTTCTATTGCCTGGGCTATTGTAGAATTTATCCACGAACTTGTAAACCAACGTCCTAAAACTTTGTTTGCCACTCATTATCATGAGCTTAACGAAATGGAAACTTCTTTTAAAAGGATAAAAAATTATAATGTTTCTATAAAAGAATATAATCAGAAAATAATATTTTTACGAAAACTTGTGAGGGGTGGAAGTGAGCATAGTTTTGGTATCCATGTAGCAAGGCTTGCAGGAATGCCCAAAAGTGTGGTAAAACGTGCTGATAAAATTTTATCAGATTTAGAAAAAAATAAAGACGAAAAATCGCTCTCAAAACCAATTGGTGAAATCGCAAATAAGCGAGAAGGTTTACAAATGAGTATATTCCAACTTGACGACCCTGTTCTTAAACAGGTTAGAGACAAATTATTAGATATAGATATAAATAATCTTACACCAATTGAGGCTTTGAATACTCTTGCGGATATTAAAAAAGTTTTATAGGACTATTACATTGAAAAGTTGGGGGAGTAATTACGTCTCACATTAAAAAGTTAGAAATTACTGACATCAAGCAAAATGTGATGGAGATGCACAAAGCATGATAGATTAACATCTTAATAATAAGCACTATACACCTTATTTTTAAACTTAGCTATTATAATATTGAGTCCACTCCGAGAAGTCTTTTTTTTTCAAAAATCAAGGCATAAATCTTTTTTTAACCACAGTTATCTTATTGATAATGAGGATTGAAAAAAGGTTTATAACGCCGAGTTTGGCAAAAAGATACTTGTCGGAAAGGATTCAACATTTCGTTTCGGTATTTTATTGTTTCGTCAAAGTTCAAGTTTACTGAAGCACTTTCCATTTGTTTTTTGACTTTTTCAATAGCTTCTAATAAATGGCGT
>JAOZQN010000010.1:0-9523 GCA_029932195.1 Bacteroidales bacterium
AAAAAATAAAACATTGATTTACATCTTTTTATCAACTCCGAAACTTTAGTATATTGATTTTTGGACATTGTTTAAAAGATAATTAATATTTGATGTATCTATTGATAATGAATATGTTCCATTGACATTTTTCTTAATACTATCAGTTGCCTTCAATTGAACATTAAATCTAAAATTAAGGTAATAATCCTTTTCTTTCAGTTCAATAATGTAATCAATACCTTTGTCTTTATAAATTTCATCTCGAACAATAAATCCATTTTGATTAAAAATAGGTTTGAGTTTATCATTTGACAAAATCTCCAATTCTTCATTTGATGAACTTTTAGGTAATTTTATATTTTCAAAATCATTCATTCAATTATCGTTTCAATTCATTTTTATAACTCCTAACTAAAAATCACACACGGCGGTCTGGCTTACTTAATCTTATTCGGTTAGGAATTGTATTGTTATTTTACTTATTTTAACGTATTTATGTTTTTAATGTCATTTATTAGGGAATAAATAAGACCACTCTAAAAAAAAATTGTTATTTGTCAAATGTAAATAAAAATTATTCAATATCAAAAATAATTTTAATTTTATAAGAAAAATTAAAAACCAGAAAAAAGGTATATTGCATTTTACTAATCAGTTTTGCAATGTGAACCGAATTTTAATAAAGGTAATGCCATGTTTTTTTTTAATGTTTTTTATTCCTGGCGAGCTTGCTTCTCAATGTAAATGTTTTATTTTCAGCCGTCTAATGTGTTATAAAAAAATAGCTTATTACTTTATAAATTCGTTAAAATCTTTGAAGTTCGGATATATATTTTTAGACTGGTTTATTGTGTTCCTGTGGATAGTTTTATAATATGCTACCGCTTGTCGTCCTGTTCCATCGTTATCAAGGAATAGATTTATTTTTGAGTATTTTAAAACATGTTCCTTTGTCGCTTCAATTAGTGCAGTAGAATTTAAAATTAAAGTGTCGTAGGTTGGTATATTCATTTTGAAGTATTCTAATGCACTTAAAAAAATCTAAAAAGCCCTGTGGATATTTCCACAGGGCTTTTTAGTGTTAAAGAATAGATTTTATACAATAGCAAAATTATTGCCTGCAAATTCTACATTAAAATTAATTTTAGTATCCAATGCTTTAAAAACTCTTATTATCGTATTTATAGTAACATTTTTCAATCCATTTTCTATTTTAGAAATTTGAGCCTTTTTAACACCAACAATTTCGCCAAGTTCCTGTTGTGTTAATTTGCGTTCTTTACGAGTTCTTTTTATTGCCTCACCAATTAAATCAAGTTTAAGTTCAAACTCAAATTGCTCCCTTTCGGGTGTTCCTTTTGTTCCTATAAATTCGTCTGTTATTTTATCAAGTGTGTAAGTTTCCATTTTTTTATATGTTTTTAAGGTAATTATTCATAATTTTTTCGGCTTTTATTATTTCACTTTTAGGTGTTTTTTGCGTTTTTTTCACAAAACCGTTACTACATATTACTAATGTATTTTTGTTGTCTTTTTTGTCCCAAAATGCTAATATTCTGTATTGTTTGTTTTGGTATTTTGTCCTAAACTCCCAAATATCCGTTGTAATTTTTTTCAATAATTTCGGGTCGTTTGTTTTTTGGACTTTGTGCATATTATAAATAATTTTGCCTCTTGCTTTTTTGTCTGTTTTTTGCAAAAAGTCCTTAACTATTTGTAAAATTATTATTTCAAATTTTTTCATTAATTTTATTTTTCACAAAAATACAAAAAGTTTCCTTAAAAAGAAACTTTTTGATTGTTTTATTTCTATCTTTTTTACAATTCGTTAATTTCAGTAACAGTAAGGCTTAACGATTTTTTTTAGTATTTTCACAAAAAAAAAAAAAAACGTTCTTTTAAAAATAAAAAAAAGCCCTGTAGATATTTCTACAGGGCTTTTTTTAAGAAAAATAGATTAAGAAAGTTTTGCATGTGAACCAGTCCTTACTAATCTAATTTCATTTTCTTTTTTATACCAAATTAATAATAAATCGGGCAAAATATGTGCTTCGTTGTGATTTTTATAATTTCCTATTAATATGTGTGTTTTATATTTTTCAATAGGTAAAGTTCATGTTTCTGATAAAATTTCAAAGGCTTTATTTAGTTCAAAAACAATCTTTTTATCATTTTTTACTTTTTTATAGTCTTTTTAAAATTGTGTTGTAAAACTTAAATTAAACATTTTATTCGGATAGTTTATTTATCAGACTTCGTCAAATTTGACAAAATGACAGACGTGTAACTCAATGATAATGAGCGTTTTAAAATTGGACGTTATTATGAATTTAGTGAAATCCTATTTTTTTGACTTTTAACCCTATTTCTGGGAGTTGCAGTCGAGTAAGATTAATAACTATTATTGTATTCAAATCTACAAGACTTAATTGTGAGAAAATAATTGGACATTCTAAAACGACTTTACATCAATTGATAAACGTTTGACTATAAGGCGTTTAGCTACTGACAATTTGTCTTATTTTGAAAAAAACAATGTTTTTATTAACGAAGTCTGGTTTTTTTACTGTAGCCATATTTGGTAGTTGTTTTTATTTATTTTATATTTGAAAAATTTTTAATTAAAAACTCAACATTAAAAACTAAAAACTATGAATTTTAAAATTCCCCCCCCCCATTTTGTAACGGCAACTTTACTTTTAGTAATGCTTTTTGTTAGTAATTATACTTTTGGGCAAACAGCCCCAATTGGAAAAGGAACTGCATACCCTGGCAACCTTTATCATAGTGGAGGAAATTTTGGGTTGGGACATTCTTCAGCTGAAAAATTATTAGATATACATTCAGGTACTCAAATACCAACAATAAGAATAAGTCATAAAACTGCAAGCTCTGCAGTTTATTTTTGGGATATTGTTAATAACACAGGTAATTTTAGCCTTCAATACCATTATGTAGGACAACCAATTTCTACTCAAATGTTATTAACTCATACAGGACAACTTGCACTTGGCACAGAAACACCACATTCATCGGCAATTTTTCATGCTAATTCTACCGACAAAGGAGTTTTATTACCCAAGTTAACAAAAACACAAAGAGATGCAATTGTTTCTCCTGCAAACGGATTACTAATTTACAATATTGATATAAATAAATTTTCGTATTACGATTCAGGAAGCTGGCATGATATTGCAGAAAGTTCAGATTTTGACAATTATCTGACTATCAGCTCTTTTAACAGCTCGCCTGCTGGTGGTATAGAAAATTCAGATATTACTAATTGGAATGAAGCACATAGTTGGGGGAGTCATTCTGACGAGAATTATCTTACTTCCGAAACCGAACAAGATCCACAAGTAGCAAATAACATTTCAACAAATTATACTGCAAAATGGAATGGATTACAACTTGCCCAAAGCAGTATTTTTGACAATGGTAATATTGGAATTGGCACAAATACACCAAACGCATCGGCAATTTTTCAAACAGATGCTACCGACAGAGGAATATTAATTCCACGCCTTACAACCACACAAATGAATGCAATAAGCTCACCAGCCGAAGGACTTCTTATATATAATGTAAACGAAAATGTTTTTTCTTATTATTCAGGAGGCTGGAATAATATTGTAGAATCTTCACAACTTAGCAATTATCTTACTGTTACCGATTTTAACAATTCACCTGCTGGTGGTATAAGCGAAACAGACACCACTAATTGGAGCGAAGCATATAATTGGACACAGAATTTTGAAGAGTTAGACCCAGATTTTAATTTACACCTTGCAAGTGATATAGAAATATCTGACACAACTCGTTGGGGAACTGCTATTACTTGGGGAGATCATTCCACCTTTGAATATATTACTGACGGTAATCAAAATTGGAATAATGAATATGGTTTTATTACTGATTACATCGAAACAGACCCACACATAGCAGATAACATTTCAACAAATTACACTGCAAAATGGAATGGAGATAAACTTGCTCAAAGCAGTATTTTTGACAATGGTAATATTGGAATTGGCACAGAAACACCAACAACAAAGCTTCAAGTGGATGGAGTTATTACTACAACAGAGGGAAACTCTGTTGAATGGAGCGAAGCATATACTCAAATAAATTCGCTTGCCGCAAACAAACTCGTTACCACCAACGGTATAGGAGGTTTGACATCTTTTAGCTACGGAGCAAGCGAGCAAGTGCTTACCACAAACGGCAGTGGAAATTTACAATGGAAAACAGTGGAATTAGAAACTCCCGAAACATTTTGGGAACGAACAGGAAATAGAATTCATTTAAAAAACAACAATGATAATGTAGGAATAGGAACAGACCGTCCACAACAAAATTTACATATTTTAAAAAAAATTACAAATGATTTTATTAAAATTAAACCAGCAACTATAAGATTAGAAAATTTTCATAAAAAAGAAAGTAACCCAAACAAAGAAAATGGTTTCTATGTTTGGGATATAGAGACAGATAAGAACAATTTTAATCTTAAATATGCATTTAATAGATTAGATAGCCCAAAAGAAATAGAGACTAAATTTACTTTTACAGACCAAGCATATCTTGGACTTGGAACAGATGAGCCTGAAACAAATATCCATATATACTCCGACAATCCAATTCTTCGTTTCGAAAACGCTTATAACCTCCAACCAGTAAACTGGGACATACGATTAAATGGAACCAGCCTACGATTTGACTACAAAGACCAACCCAACAAAATAGTTTTTCATAGCGGAGGAGGTATAACTGCACAAGGAAGAGTAAAAGCCAAAACATTTAGAAACATGAATAACTCTTTTGTTGTAGATGCAGATGGAAACGTAGAAGCCACAAAATTTAGTGGCGACGGTTCGGGATTAACAAATTTACCAAAAGGAGATTTCTGGTATAAAGACGAAGAATTTTCCTATAATTTAACCTATGATGGAGATATTGTGATAGGCGACAGCGATTTTGATGTAGCAAAAGATGGAGGCTCCGAGTTTATGAAAATTCGCACAAATATGCAGGACTGGTATATAGGTGCAGAAGAGGATAACATTCAATCAGAATCAGGTTTTTTTATTAGTAAAAATCATTATTCTGATGGAATTTTTCATATTAGTAACAGCGGAAACGTAGGAATAGGAACAAGCGAGCCAGCAGCAAAATTACATGTGGAAGGAGGATACATGCAACTAACAAGAGAAGGGCAGTATCTAAGATTTAATGCCTCAAATGGAGCTAGTGGTACTGACTATCCTAATCCATACGCAGAAAGTGTGGAAATAGGCTCAAGTACAGGAGTAATAAGATTTTGGTCGTCAGAACAGGGAGACAATAAATTAATTTGTGGCTCACTTTGGGCAAGAGAAGATGTATGGGTACAAGGTTTTGATCCATGGGCAGATTTTGTTTTTGAACCAGATTACAAACTTATGCCACTCAACGAACTGGAAACATATATTGCCACAAACAAGCACCTACCAGAAGTGCCTTCTGCACAAGAAATTGGAGAAAACGGATTTAAACTGGCAGAAATGGACGCTCTACAAATGCAAAAAATTGAAGAACTAACATTATATATATTGCAACTACAAGAGCAAATTACCAAAATGCAAAAAGAAATTAACCAACTTAAAAAAGAGGAGAAATAAATTATGAAAAAAATAAATAAAATATTACTTGTTTTTGTATCTTTTGCAATTTTACTTACAAATTGCACAAAAGAAGATATTACAATTAGCACAGACGAAGAATTTTGGTTAAAATATAACCAAACAGCAGTTATACAAAATGGAGAGTTAGAAATAAAATTTAACGATGTTATTTCAGATAGTAGATGCCCAAAAGGTTCGTATTGCAACAGCCCTGGAACGGCTACTATTGAACTTCTCCTTAATGAATTTAATAAAGTAGATATGTCTATTTTTTTTGCAGGCGAATCTATCGACACTTTTGATTATCATATTGAATTTATTAGTATTAAACCTCAGAATAACAAAAAGAGCAATTTACCAAATAGAAGTTATGAAATTAAACTAAAAGTAACACAATGAAAAAAATAAATAAAATATTACTTGTTTTTGTCTCTTTTGCAATTTTACTTACAAATTGCACAAAGGAAGATATTACAATTAGCACAGACGAAGAGTTTTGGTTAAAATACAACCAAACAGCAATTATACAAAATGGGTTAGAAATAAAATTTAACGATGTTATTTTAGATCAAAGATGCCCAGAAAGTTGGCGATGTAATAATCCTGGATTGGCTACGATTGAGCTTCTCCTTAATGAATTTAATAAAGTAAATATGTCGTATTTTTATAAAGGTGAATCTGTAGATACTTTTGATTATCACATTGAATTTATTAGTATTAAACCTCAGAATAACAAAAAGAGCAATTTACCAAATAGAAGTTATGAAATTAAACTAAAAGTAACACAATGAAAAAAATAAATAAAACATTACTTATTTTTGTATCTTTTGCAATTTTACTTACAAATTGCACAAAAGAAGATATTACAATTAGCACAGACGAAGAGTTTTGGCTAAAATATAACCAAACAGCAATTATCCAAAATGGTGAGTTAGAAATAAAATTTAACGATGTTATTAAAGATACACGTTGTCCTGTTGATTTTAATTGTATGAACGGAACTGTTATTGTTGAGTTATTATTAAATAAATCTTATGAAATAAACATGGAAATTGATTATTCTACAGATACAAGTTTTATTGATACGCTTGATTATCATATTGAGTTTATAGGGCTTAAACCTGTAGATAAAAAGAAAGATAAAATATCTAAAAATAATTATGAAATTAAACTAAAAATAACACAATGAAAAAAATAACTATATTAAACATCTTATTTTTTCTGCTTATTTTTCAAAACTATGCACAAAAAATACAGCTATCAGAACAGTTTTATCAAATAACAAATTATGGTAGCACAACAAGACTTGCTATTTTTACAGAGCAATTCTCTTCAGAAACTTTTTTTGATAATAATAAAATTATTGATGCTTTTAGTCTAAAAAAAGATGATAATTTTAGAATAAAAAGCGAACACACAGATAGGTATGAATACAAACATACTAAGTATCAGCAGTATTATAAAAATTATATTGTTGAAGGTTGTCAATATATTCTTCATGAAAACTTGAATGATAAAACAACAAACCTTATTGGAACAGGCAGAGTAGTTTCAGGTATCCAGATTAATATAGAACCAACAATAAAAGAATCTGTTGCCTTGCAAAAGGTTTTTAATAATGTAAATGCAGAACAATATGCTTGGGAAGTCCATGATTCATTAAAATATCTTTATCCAAAAGGAGAACTTATAATAACGTTAATACACGATACGCTTCAACCCATTAGGGAAAACTACTGCTTATCATGGAAATTTGATATTTCTTCTGTAAAACCTTTTAATCAACAAACTGTATATGTTAATGCATATACAGGAATCGTTTTCAAAGCACTTACTCGTATTTATTCTGCTGATGGCACAGGAAATACTTTGTTTAATGGAAGACAAACTTTTGAAACAAAAAAAAGATATGGAAACTTTATATTATTAGATGAAACAAGAGGAGGTGGAATACATACAAAATACAAAAATGGAAATTTTAAGGATGAAGATAATAACTGGGCAGATGATGATTATGATTTAGCAGCAATAAGTGCACATTGGGCTGCTCAAATGACTTATGATTTTTATAAAAATACTTTTGGTAGAGATAGTTACGACAATAATGGTTCTAAAATTATAGTTGAACTTAATTTTCATGACTACTTTGATGATGCAAGATGGAACGAAAATGGTAATTATTTAATTCTTGGAACTCCAAGTGTAAGAGCTCACAGTCAATTAGTGTCATTAGATGTTGTAGGACATGAGCTAACTCATGGTGTAACTCTTTCTTCAGCTGAATTAATTTACAGATTTGAACCAGGTGCTCTAAGTGAGTCTTTTAGCGACATTTTTGGAACTATGATTGAATTTTATGCAGAACCTAATACAGGGAATTATTTTCTTGGAGAAGATTATTGGATACCAGATGGAATGATTCGAAATATGTCTAACCCTAAACTAAAAATAAACGAAGATGATAGACAACCAGATACTTATCGTGGTGAATATTGGAATAGTGGTGATGGCAGTTATGAAAATGACTGGGGAGGGGTTCATACAAATAGTGGAGTTCAAAATTATTGGTTTTATTTACTATCAGAAGGAGGTAATGGAACAAATGATAATGGTTATGATTATGATGTGCAAGGTATTGGTAGAGATAAAGCAGCAGAAATTGCTTATCTAAATTTAACAAGTTATTTAGAAGAAAGTTCAGGATACCAAGAAGCCTGTGATAACTCTATTTTAGTTGCTATAGAGCTTTATGGAGAATGTTCAAATGAGGTTATACAAACGATTTTAGCATGGGAGGCTGTAGGTATTCACGTTCCAAATGGGCTGTATAATGCTATATTTGATTCAGAATCGTGTTTTTGGTTAAATTATTTTCACCAGCTTACAGAAATAAATATTTTTGCTCTTAATAATATTGTATCTAATTGTAACATTAATAATCATCCTCAATCAATAACATTTAGTGCAAAAAACTCTATACGTTTAACATCTGGTTTTCATGTATCTGCACAAAGTAATTTTCATGCTTACATAAGCTCTTGTGTTATGAAAGAAGATTTGCACTTTAAGCAATACAATAGTCAAGAGCCTATTGATATAAAAAAAGAAATTTCTAATAATAATGAAATAGATAATAAACAAATTTTAGTTCTTTCTCCAAACCCATTTATTAATTCTGTATCTGTTTCATACAAACTAACAGAAGCCTCTCACTGCCAAATAGAAATTTACGACCTCTACGGGCAATTGCAAAAAGTATTAGTAAATCAAAACCAAACTGCTGGCACACATCAGGCTTATGCAAATCTTTCGGGCTTGCCCGCAGGCGTGTATATGTGTGTGCTAAAAACCAACAACGGCACTACAACCCAAAAAATAATAAAAACAAATTAGAAAGAATTAAAGCTGTTATTCCTTTTTAGGTTCCCCTAGTAGTTAAAAAGTTACAAGTATACTATTTTGTTGAAATTATAAATCATTGAATTTTAGGTGTTTTACTTCCTAATATATTTGTCAGATTAATAGAAACACGGATAACGCAGATTGAACGGATTTTTCACGGATTTTTTTACTTTATATTTTATATAATTCATTATAAATAAAGCTATTACAATTTCAACAAAATCCGTTATAATCAGCTATTTTGGCAAAAAAAAGCAAATAAAAAAGCTGTTATCTTTTCAGATAACAGCTTTTTTTGTAGCGAGGACCGGATTTGAACCGATGACCTTTGGGTTATGAGCCCAACGAGCTACCATACTGCTCCATCTCGCATTATTAAATTTTACAAAACACAGTAAAACTGTGCTTTTTAGTAGCGAGAACCGGATTTGAACCGATGACCTTTGGGTTATGAGCCCAACGAGCTACCATACTGC
>JAOZQN010000010.1:9623-32702 GCA_029932195.1 Bacteroidales bacterium
TCCATCTCGCATTATTAGAGTGCAAATATAAGACAGTTTTTTTTAGAATGCAAGTTTTTTTATTAATTATTTTAAACTATTTATACAAGAAGCTAGATATAAGAGTATTACTTTTATATTTTTTTAAACAGATTTGTATTTTTCAGTAATAAAAAGCATATACTCCTTAATATTTGAATTAAATTCGTTTTTATATTGCTCTTCAAATTGATATAAATCCATATAATAAGTTATGTAAATAGCAAAGAAAGCATTATTAATTAAATCTTTTTTTGCCAAAAAACGACTTGGTATTTCCTTATCAAAAAAAGAAATGTCTTGCAAGGAAATAATTATTTCATTTATTTTTTCATTTTTCAAACTATCTTTTTGCACATCTGTTATTCCTTCAAAAGTATTATAAAGATTATCTAACTTTTTTGTTGCGTCCAAAAAATAGCTTGCAAGTTTCTCTTCGTCTTCTAATTTTCCAGTGTATTCAAAATACTCTTCGGAGTTTTTTCCATATTTTGAGATTAAAAACTTTTTAGCACCATTTACTCCGATAAAAGTTGCCAAATTTTCATTAAATTGTGCTTCTCCCTTCACGTAGAGCGTTGCATGTGTGAGTTCGTGGATAATTAATTCTGCCAATTCGCCTTTGCTCCTAAATAAAACGTTGGACAAAATAGGATCTCTAAAATAACCAAGTGTGGACCATGCAGAAACTGTGCTTACTCTAACATCAAAACCTTTTTCTCGCATTTTAGATGCCTCATTTTCAGCTTTTTCTTTTTTAAAATATCCTTTATACGGCAATTTACCAACTACTGGATATTTCCAATTATAAGCCTCCATTTTGTATTTTGGTGCAGCAAAAACTATCCAGACTATTGGCTCTCCATGTTGGTCGTAAAATGTTGTATAATTTTTAGACTTTTTTAGTCCAAGTGAGTCTATTGCATATTGTTTTACCTCTGCCACAAATCGTAAACGATTTTTTACCGAATCGGCATAAAGACTGTCTTCCATTATCTTTTCTATTGGAACAGAGTTATTTACTAATTTTAGTTGTCCTATCCCCTGCTCTATTCCATAAAATACTATTTTACAATTTGATAGCATAAAAATAAATAAAATCAGGACTATTATTTTAATATGTGGATTTTTATATATTATCATAAAATAGTTTTTAGTTTTTAATGCTTAGTTTATAATTCGTTTTTCACCTGATAATAAGACGACTACGAAAGCATAAATGAAAAATACTTTTGTTATATACCTTAATTTTGTTTTTTATAAAAACTTGTTATAAATTTGCAAAATAAATATATTTTTAGATTTTGGAAGGTAGATTTATAGATGTAAGTAGATTGACAATTTTAAATTTACAATTTATTATTGGTGGATGCCTGAAAATAAATTAGTTAATCAAAATAATTGTTAAGAAACTTTTGCACAACTCCTTAATTAGTGTCTGTCCATAAAGTCGGCATTTTTACAGATCTTTTAAATAACTAAAAAATTATCTGCTGTAAAGTAACAATTTAGCAATAAAACAATTTAACAATTCTTACTTTATAGACAAACACTAATAATTAAAACCTCAAGATTAAAACTTAAAACCGACGAACTTATGTTTTTTAAACTTTTATTAATTACGATTGTAATAATGGCTATTGTCTTTTTGGGACTTGGTGTGCAAACTTTTTTTTCTAAAAAGAAGAAATTTCCTGAAACAAAAGTTGGGCACAATAAACAAATGAGAAAGAATAAAATTTATTGTTATAAAACTCAACAAAAAATGATTGACAAAGGACTGGACAAAAGCGGTGGTTGTAGTTGCTAATCTTAACAATGAACAATGAATAATGAATAATGAATAATGGATAATGAATAATTAATAATTTTGTAGACACCTGGGATACAAGATTATGCAAAATTGTCCATTATCCATTATCCATTGTTCATTATCCATTATTAATTATTCATTACTTTTTTATGTATTTTACTGGATACCAAACAGCTATAAATCCGATAGTTATTACTGTAAGGAATACAAAAACCAGGTCTAATAGTCTCATTTCTACTGGGTATGCGTTTACAATAAAAGTTCCGGCTCCAGGAAATTGGAGTAAGCTAAATTCTAATTGTAAATAACAAAGCAACGAGCCTAACAACAAGCCCACAATTGCACCAATAACTGAAATCAACCAGCCTTCTATCAAAAATATATTTCGGATTAATTGATTGCTTGCTCCTATATTTCGTAAAATTTCGATGTCTTTTTTCTTATCAATAATTAGCATTGTGAGAGACCCCACAACATTAAACGAGGCAATTATAAGGATAAAAGTTAGGATTAAAAATATTGCCCATTTTTCCGATTTCATTATTTTATACAAAAGTTCTTGTTGTTCAAATCTATTTTTGACGTAAAAACCCTCGCCCACTTTTTCTTGAATTTCTTTTTCTACCTTTCTTTTGTTTACTCCATCTTTCAACTTTATTTCTATTGAACTAACTTCTGTTTTGTAATCCAACAAGTTGCGTGCAAATTTTATGGGAACTATAATATATTTATCGTCGTAGTCTTGCTGGACAGAGAAGATTGCAGAAGCAAATATAAAATCCTTATTAAAAGCATTTTGTGGGTCAAAAGTTACTTTGCCTTTTCGTTTTGGTATCCAAATTTTTATTGGTTTTAAGCTATTTAATCCGTAAGAAAGTTTATAGGATATGCCATATCCGAGAACGGCATAATTTATTTCGTCATCTCTAAGGACAAATTCGCCGTCAATAATCATTGTATCTATTCCATTTATTTTTGGGAAATTATTACCAACTCCCTTCATTGTTGCAATATGCTGTTTATCATCGGATTCCAGTAAAACATTTTCTTCTATAACTTCAACAAAATAAGCAACATCATCGCTTTGTTTTACAAAATCAAGGGCAGATGTGTCGGCACTAAAAGTTTTGCCTTCTACAATTGTGATTTTTAAATCGGGGTCAAAAGAATTTAGTAACGAGCGAATTAAGCTATCAAACCCATTAAAAACGGATAAAATAACAAATAAAGCCATTGTTCCAAAAGCTACGCCAGTTATGGCAATGCCCGAAATAATATTTATCACATTTGTTGACTTTTTAGAAAACAAATAACGTTTTGATATAAATAATGGTAAGTTCAAATTAAATAAAAGATGAGTGATTAGGAATAAAAAATAAATTTCAATTTTATATAAAAATACAAATATATTATATTTTTTGTAAATTAAAATTTTCAACTTTTTTTGATACAAATAAAATTTCTGATTATAACGGATTTTGTTGAAATTGTAATAACTTTATTTATAATGAATTATATAAAATATAAAGGGAAAAAATCCGTGAAAAATCCGTTCAATCCGTGTTATCTGCGTTCCTATTAATTGAACAAATAGGTATTAGGAAGTAAAGTAATTAATAGTCAATGATTTATAATTTCAACAAAATACGTTATAATCAGCAAATAAAATTTAACCTTTTAGAATAGATTATTATATAACAGTTTCGAAAATAGCATCATTATTTATTTTTTTTCAAAAACAACCATTATTCTTATTGGTTTGTTAAAAATAAAATTATAAAAATCATCTACTAATTTCCATAATTTATAATTAAGAATATTAAATATTTTATATAAACGCAGATAATCTATTATTTTGTTGGAAAATTTTCTGAAAACCACTTTTTTTAAATCAATCTGATTGTGTAAAGCAAATAATTTATCTTCGTTAAAAGAATGAATATGTGCATTATGTGGAGTTTTTTTATTACAATGAATACACATGGAGTATTTTAATTTTTCATTGTAAGGTGTAGTAATAATTAATTTCCCAGAAGGTTTTAGCAATGCAAATAAACTATTTACAAATTTAGCGGGGTCGGCTACATGTTCAATTATTTCTGATGCTACAATATAATCAAAAGTATTCTTTTTTAGAGGAGGATTTAGAGCATCTCCAACTACTGCAAAGTGATTATTTGCAGGATATTTTTTTAATGCTTTTACTGTATTGGCGATTGCAATATCAAAGGAAACGACATGGGAATTAGTATTTATATAGTTCTTAGCAACCCAGGCTCTACCACAACCAACATCTAATATTGAGTCAAACTCTCCTTCTATTTCGGATAATATTGTCTCTTCTATTCTCCTTCTGCTATGAGCAGTAGCACCAGTTATTTTTCTATAATAATCAAACTCTTCTGCATCTTTTAAATAATGGTCTATATATTTAAAATTTTTATTCAAATCACTACCTTTAATATCAATATTTAATTCCCTCTCTTCTTTAGGAAATAAAATCGGTATTTTTTCTACTACTCTAAATACCTCTCCTTCTACCTTATCTATAAGTGTGTTTTTTGAAGAGTCGTATTTAAAATTACTTTCTAATGTAGGGTGTTTCAAATATTTTAAGAGTTCTTTTTTCATTTATAGTTATTTTAGGTTTGCAACAAACCACTGTATAATAAGGGAGTTATAAGAAAGGAGATTAAAATTAAATTCTTTATTTCGTATTTTTAAATCATTTTCTAATATTTTAACCAAATACTTTGTATTTAACCAGTTTTTTCTTCTTAAAAGTTTTTTCTTATAAAAAACAGGTAAGTATTTTTTAATCTTATTTTTAACAACTTGCAATTTTATTTCCTTCTCTGTCGGTTGCAATTCTGTTTTAAAGGCTAATTTGTGTTTTGTAAAGAAAAAATCATTTAATACGTTGTTGTATAGCTTTTTATACAATCGTTGTTTAAAAGGAATAATTTTAAATAAATCAACAAATTCTTTATCCCAAAAAGGTAAACGGTGTTCGAAGCCGAAATAATTATAAACATTCGCTGAATTTGTTATCATTTTGCTTTGTCGTTCTTTGAAGTTAAAATCTTCAATAATAGAATATTTTTTTATATCATTTTCAACATTAATTATAGTTGGATAATATTCAGATATTCGTTTTTGTATTTGTTTTTTTAATTCAGAATTAATTTTATTTAAGTTAAAATGTGTAGAAAAAATAATTTTAGAGAACCTATTAAAATTTACGTTTAAATAATTATTTTTTAAATGACTCCCTCCGATAAAATCACCACTATGTCCGGGAATAAAAATAGAATTTTCAGGAATAATATTATTTTCCTTTAAATATTTTACAGCAAAATATTCTTGAAAAAATGGACAAGTAACTTCTTGTGAAGTATATTTCCAATAATATTGAAAAACATCTTCATTTAAAAAATTGCCAAAAAGTTCGTTATTGTATTCAATATAATGCCATTCAAAACCGAGCTTTTTTGCTACTTCTTTTGAGAGCGGAATATCTTTTGCTGTGTTTTTACCGTAGGTATAACAAATTACTTTTTTATAACCTGCATTTTTCAACATAACGGCAATCAACCGAGAATCGTAGCCACCACTCAAAGGAATTATGGCGGTTCTATTATTTAAAGATTTTACTAAACGATTTGCAACATTTTCAAAAACAATATTAACTTTATTTTCTAGTTGTTCTATACGGTCATTTAAAATATCACTTTCAGTTGTTAAGTAATCCTGATATGTTATATTTTCTATTTCTCCATCTTTAATAATAATTAATTCTCCTGCTTGAATTTGTTTTGTTTTTTCATAAAGGGTGTTTTTCCCCATAACAAATCCCGACGCAAGTATTTCTGCAAAAGCTATCTGGCTTTTTTCTCCATTCTTCACATTTTTTATTTCATCGGAAATAACAAAATTATCTTCAATAATAGTATAAAAAAGTGGAAACATACGAACAATATCGCTGGCGGCGAAAATATTACTTCCATTTTTAATTATTACAGAAAAAACACCATTAATATTTTTAATCTTTTTTTGAAAAATTGTTTTATTTTCTATATTTTTAAAGTAGTCTAAAAGATTTTCTTTTTCGTAATAATTATTATTTTCGTCATAAAAACAACCTTTTACTTGGATTTCTTCGTTGCTATACCAACAAAATCCTCTATTGTTTTTATTATTTATTTGTATTTTTAAATCCATTTGAGTGTTTTTTTGCCATCTGCAAAAATAGAATAATTAGTATAATATTGAAAATAATTCCAGAAAAAACAAACAATCCTATTGCCACATAAGCCGAATTGAAGAAATAATAACCCACGTAAATTGATGCAACTCTTAAAAATAAGATAATAATATAATAAACCGTAAGTTTTTTTTGCTCGTTAAGAATAGTAAAAATACTTGACACGGGATTGTTTAAGAATTTAAGAAACAACAGAGGAATTATCATCATAGCAAAATAACCAGTTGCAGTCCAGTCGTATGTAGTGCCGAGAATGTATTTTAGGAATGGCGAAATAAGAAATGCAGGAACAAAAATAACAGCCGCAATTTTGAGTAAATTTAAGTATGTTTTTTTCAGGAAAGAATAAATATCTTGTTTGTTGTTATAAACCTCCGATGCTTTTTGAAAAAAAACTTGTCCTACCGACCTGCTAATCATATCACTTGGCGTGCCGATGAGTTTGTTTGCCATACCGTAAAGTCCTACCGTAGATTTTCCGAAAAATCCTAGCAATAAAAAGATAGGAGCTTCATTAGAAATATTTACAAGCAAGTTAATTAAAGTATTAAAACGAATAATATCTTTATATTTTTTTAATAAAAAAATCATTTTTTTTAATGATAAGTATTTTAAAAGTGGCAATATTTCTTTAAAAGATAGAATTATTAGCAAGCCAGTAGAAACAAACAAACCTGCGATTTGTCCAGGAATAAGCCCAATTGCTTTCATGTTTGCAAAACCAAAGCCAATATTCCAACTACCAACTGCTACATTTTTGGCAATTAAAGAAGTAGAAATATTTTTATATTCTTTTTTGCGATTACTCCAATATCTAAAAGTATGATAAAAACCTGTTAATGAAGTAGAAATAGGCACAAGATAAAGATAGTATCCTAGATTATCGCTACCTAGCAAATTATTTATAAAATCAAAAAATAATAAAATAATTGCAAACAATAATGAACTGATTATTAAATTAATAATAATGGTTATTGCAAGTATATTTATAGCGTCAGTATCATCTTTTGGGAGAACTATTGCAAGTTCAAATCGGAGAGTGGTAATTATTTGTAAAACAACAATTATACTTGCAAAAATAATATACAAACCAAACATCTCTTCGGAATACAAACGAGTAATTACTGGAGTAATTGCAAGCATAAGTGCCTGTGCAATAACCGAACCCGTAAAAAGTGTAAGGAAGTTTTTAACGAAATCGTTTTTTAAAATTTTTAGTTTTTTGATAATTTGAAATTTGAAATTTTTTGACAAAATTAAGTTTTTTTCTAAAACATACAATTTTTATATCATTTGAAATTACAAAAATTTGAAAATACAAAAATTGTAGTATATTTGTAACAATTTTCAATCAAAAAAACAGCAAAAGATGAGTAAAAATTATATCAAATTTAAAAATAACTTAGCAAAAAGTAAAACAGAGGAGGACGTAAAAAATGCTTATGCAAAGCATTTTAAAATAGAATACGACACATCTGATTATATGGATTTATATACATCACGGGTTTTATTTGAATTTAAATATAATAAAAATTTACAAAATCTGAAAGCAAGAGCGGCAGTTTTTGCCCAAATATTATATTATGTTCATCGTCTTAAATATGGTTTTACTAACAAAGCAATTTCACCCTATTTGTGTCTTGCAGATATAAATGAAACTATTGTTACTGAGACTATTAACTGGAAAAAATATTATACAGATAAAGATAGCTACGATTGGGATTTAGCCCCAAGTAGCCCCGATAAGAAATTAATTGAAAATTTAACAGACGACGATAATTTTAAGAATTTACATATTTATAATATTGAAAACGAGCAAGATTACAATATTTTTAATGAAAAACTCACAAATTATTTAGATGCTCAAACAAAAATAGAATTAGTTGATAAAAAAATAATTACAGAAGAGAATTTTGAAGATGTTTTTGAATATTGGAATGGTATTTTTGGCGATTCTGTTCAAAATGGATTTAAAACTTCTAAGTATTTTGTTTGCGATGTTCAAGAGGGACGAACTTTTTTAATAAAAGAGCAAGGCAAAGTTTTTTTTGATTTCGGAGGAGGTGATGGTAGAACTAAAAAAATACTGTTAAAAGATTATCAATTCTTTTGGGAATTATACGAAAAAGTGAAATCGGCAGATACCATGCGTGGAATTTTATCCAAAGTGGACAGGCTTTCCGACGAAGAAATGCGTAGATTTCATGGTGAATTTTTTACGCCCATTCGGTTTGCCCGTAAGGCATTGGACTACATAGAAAAGACTCTCGGCAAAGAATGGTGGAAATCGGGAGAGTATCGTATTTGGGATATGGCTTCGGGAACTGGTAATTTAGAATGGTATTTGCCAAACGAAAGTTATAAATATCTCTATTTATCAACACTTTACCCTAGCGAAGTAGAACATTGCGAAAAATTATTTCCAGATGCAACCACTTTTCAATATGATTATTTGAACGATGATATTGCGAATGTATTTGCCAACGGCACAATAGATTATAGTTTTACTTGGAAGCTACCAGAAAAATTACGTAAAGATCTTGCAAATCCTAAATTAAAATGGATAATTCTAATAAATCCACCATTTGCAACAAGTCAGAAAGCAGGTTTAAATCATGGAGATAGTAAAAAAGATGTGAGTAATACAGCGGTTCGTAAAGTTATGCACGAGCAAAAATTAGGAGAAGTTTCACGAGAATTATTTTCTCAATTTATTTTTAGAATAAAAAAGGAATTTCATAATAAAGAAGCTCATTTTGGTTTATTTTCTAAAACAAAATATTTGAATGCCAACAACGACCAAAAGTTAAGAGACAATGTTTTTAAATTTCAGTTTAAACGAGGCTTTATATTCTCATCTGCCACATTTTCGGGAACCTCTCGTAATAGTCCTTTTCCTATAGGCTTTTTATTTTGGAATTTATCAAAAACTAAATCCCTTGATAAACAAAACATTACACTTGATATTTTAAATGATGATGTAGATAAAATAGGACGAAAAAAAATAGAAATTATTAATCGCAGTCTATTTTTGAATAAGTGGATAAAACGCCCTCGTGCTGTAAATAAATTCCCACCAGTTGGCTCGGCAATAAATTTGAAGTTTAATAATATTGATAAACGAGATAGAATTTCTAATAATTTTATATCATCTTTTATGTGTGCGGGAAATGATATTCAGCATCAGATGAATACTGCCTTTCTATCAGCACCTTATGTGAGTGCTGGAGCATTGTCGGTTATTCCAGATAATTTTGAAAATGCAATGGTTGTCCACGCTGTCAGGCGTATGCCAAAAGCAACTTGGATTAACAGAAGCGACCAATTTTTAATACCTAATAAAAAATTATCAGAAGATTTTATTAATGATACTGCTGTTTGGAATTTTTTCAGTATATATAATCAAACTGTTGCAATGAAAAACATTGAGTATGAGAAAGATATTTATCAAATTAAAAATCATTTTTTCCCATTTTTATTATCTGAAATTAAAAATTGGGAAATAACCGACAGCGATTACAAACTGGCACTTGCATCAGCAGATGATAGATTTGTTGCTAAATGGCTTAAAAACAAAAAATTAAGCAAAGAAGCAAAAAATGTTTTATTGGCAGGAAAAGAAATTTATAAATTTTATTTCAGTAATTTACACAAGTTAAGAACCAATTTGTATAAAATAGAAACTTGGGACGCTGGTTTTTGGCAAATCCGCAAAGTTTTACAAGACCAAGATTTATGCAAAGATTTATTTATCAATCTAAAAGAAAAACATAAATTTTTACAAGGTAAAATTCTACCACAAATTTATGATTATGGATTCTTATCAAAAATCATAACAAATGAATAATGATTTAGAAAAAAAACGGTTTCATGGCGAATTTTTCACACCCATTCGGTTTGCCCGCAAGGCGTTGGAGTATATTGAAAAAACACTCGGTAAAGAATGGTGGAAGTCAGGAGAATATCGCATTTGGGATATGGCTTCGGGAACAGGAAATTTAGAAATAGGACTGCCAAAAGATAGCCATAAATATATTTATTTATCAACTTTATTTTCAGATGAGCTTGAATTTTGTAAAAGAAACCTTCCAACTGCAACCACATTTCAATACGATTATTTGAATGATGATATTGAAAATATTTTTGACAGCAAAAATGAATCTACATGGAAGCTACCAGAAAAGTTACGTAAAGATCTTGCAAACCCCAAATTAAAATGGGTAATTTTAATAAATCCGCCTTATGCAACAAGCCAAGATGCTAGAAAAAAAGGAGAAAGTAAAAAAGATGTAAGCAATACTGTAGTTCGTAAAATTATGCACGAACAAAACTTGGGCGAATCGTCGCGGGAACTTGCTATGCAATTTATTTTTAGAATGAAAAAAGAATTGTTGGAGCGAGAGGCTTTTCTCGGACTTTTTTACAAAATAAAGCATCTAAATTCTAATAATGATAAAAAACTAAGAGACCATATTTTTAAGTTTAGTTACCAAAATGGTTTTATGTTTTCGTCATCAAATTTTTCTGGAACATCTAAGAATAGTCCATTTCCTGTGGCTTTTATGTTTTGGGATATTAACAAAGAATTACACTTGAATAAACAAAACATAGAATTGGATATTTTAAATGATGATGCAGACAAAATAGGAATTAAAAAAGTTATAACGGTAGACAGAAAATTATTTTTGAATAAATGGATAAAACGTCCTCCTGCTGTAAATAAATTTCCACCTTTGGGAAGTGCCATAAATTTAAAAACTAAAAATAAAGATAGACGGGATAGAATTGCAAATAATTTTTTGGCATCTTTTATGTCGGCAGGTAATGATTTTCAAAGTCAAAACCAGACAGCTTTGGCATCTGCTCCTTTTGTTAGTGCTGGAGCACTATCTATTGTTCCTGAAAATTTTGAAAATGCAATGGTTGTTCATGCTGTTCGGAGGATACCTAAAGCAACTTGGAAAAATGACAGAGACCAGTTTTTGCAACCACAAAAGAAATTGTCAGCCGATTTTATTGATAATTGCACGGTTTGGAATTTTTTCAGTAATTCAAATCATACTACCGCAATGAAAAACGTGGAATACGAAAAAAATATTTATCAAATTAATAATCATTTCTTTCCTTTTCTTATTAATGAAATTAAAAATTGGGAAATTACCGACAGCGATTTTAAATTGGCTCTTGCTTCGGCAGAAAATAGATTTGTTGCTAAATGGCTAAAAAAAAGGAAATTAAGCAAAGAAGCAAAGGACGTTATGCAAGCAGGAAAAGAAATTTACAAATTTTATTTTGGTAATTTACATAAATTAAGAACCAATTTGTATAAAATAGAAACTTGGGACGCAGGTTTTTGGCAAATCAGAAAAGTTTTGCAAGAACAAGATTTATGTAAAGATTTATTTATCAACCTAAAAGAAAAACATATAATTTTACAAAATAAAATCCTCCCACAAATTTATGATTATAGATTTTTAGTCTAGGAAAACTATAATAATATTTAAGATTTGAATTTACGGCTATCCACGTAAGGTTGGAAAGCTTTGACTATCAATGCAACACGTTTCCAAGTCCTATTTTTATTGCCTTTGGCAATAAAAATAGCACGTTGGAAAGTGTTGAGAGTTTATTTTTTATCCATAAAATATTTATATGCCTTATAATCTGCATAATTCCACGAAAGCCAATGTTTTTCAGGATATTCGTTCATGAAATTATCTATTTTTTTGTCCAACTCTACCTCATAATCATCTGAAAAATAATGATATGTGTTTAATTTAGTATCTTGATTCAGTAGGTTTTTATTTTGCTTAATTATTGGATAAGTTTTTTCGTCCAGAGTTATCATAAAACTTGCCTCGACAAAAGCTTTGGGGTAATTTTTGGAATTATAATTGGCAATAAAACTATCCCAGTCTGGAATTGCAAAAAGCACAAAACCAATATATAAAGCCCAAGAATTTATTTTTATCAAATAAAAAAGACTTTTGCCATTTTTAATTTTTAATAACAGAGTAATTAAACCAAAAATCACCAACGAAAGATAGAAAAATAATCCTATTCGCAAATATGCTAAAGCAAAATGCTCAATATAATGTAAGTTTCTGATAATTACAGATGTAAGTAAGATTAAATTTTGAAAAATCCAAACATAAGCAGAAATTTTTAGGATTTTATTCTTTTTATAAAAATTAAGATTGGCTCTAAAATAAAATAACATTATTGCCATTGATAATAATATGCTGAAAATAAGCAGGTAAGTGCCTTCATGAACAAACTGTTTCAAATTAAAATCTATGGTATATTCAAAATTAAACCAGATGGTTGTTATATCTAAATAATTGACTGTCAGCAATAAGAAATTTACGGAAATTATAAGAATAGATGCAATTGTATTTTCATTTTTCAATAAAGGTTTTAATCCTTTTGGCGTAATAAAATAAAAAAACTCTTTGCCTCGTTTTCTTTTTATTTTTTCTGAATATTTACCTTCTTTAAATTCAATACTATCTTTTTTACGTTTAAAGAAATACCAGCCCATAGTTGCAAAGCCCCAAACAAAAAGAAGCACAATAGTAAAAGAAATATCTTCAAAAAAATCTGTAAACCAGATATTTATCTTACCAATAAATGTGTTTGTAAGTTTATCAAATTCAGGAACAGCAATTTTATAAATCCAATAAAATACCCAAAGAACAACTATTGGAATAATAATAAATTTAAGAATTTTGAAAACTCTTAATGATTTTTTAAAGACTTTATTTTCTTTCCTTATATTTTCTTGTAACAATATTGGAATTGACAGGTAGCTTATAAATGCTCTAAATCCTCCAACTACCAATGTTTTTGTTTTGGGATAATGCACTACTGGTTGCAAAAAAATCAAGGACATTACCCAGACAAAAATGGATAGCGAGGAGGCATGATATACAACTAATAATGAAGTCATTATTGTTCCTGTATAAACTATTAGTGCATTATTTGACTTTCTACTTTCAGGAAATAAAAAGAACAAAGAGCCTACCAGAAATGCAGTAAAAATTAACGAATTTACTCCAATATTTTGTTTCCAAAAAACAAGAGTAAAAATAGTTGATCCTATTAATAACAGATAAAAATTTATTTTATTCTTCATAATTTTTTGTTCTTTTAACTTTAATAAAAAAGCAAATATTTTTCAATTTTACAAAAAAAATATTTGCCTTTCGTATTTTTAGTTATTTTTTAACAATAATTAAACTTCTTTTACTCAAAATTATTTATCATAAAATGCAGTCTATTTAAAATATTTACGTCGCTTGCTCCGTCGTCAAAATCCAAAAATAGGAGATTCATGTTAGGATACATATCCTTTATTTTCTTTTCCACACCTTTAGAAACCACCTGATTAGCAATACAGCCAAAAGGTTGAACACTCACAACATTATTTATTCCATCTTCCGAAAAGCCAGCAATTTCTGCAGGAATCAGCCAGCCTTCGCCAAATTGATTTGTGAGACTCAAAATTTCTTCTGCTTTCCCTGCAATATGTTGAACATCGTGAAAATGTGCTTTGAACCGAAATTTTTTGAGGATTTTATTTGTTCTATTGATATACCTATTGGCATATTTTTCAAATAGATAGACTAATAAATTGGTTGTAAATTTCGTATCCTGCAAACCTGCTTTTTGATTTACTTTTATATTTACAAATTCTTGCGTAAAAAATTCTAATAGAGGAGGAAAAACGACTTCCACACCCTGCTTAATAAGCCATTGCGACATTTTATGATGCCCAAAAGAATTATATTTTACATAAATCTCTCCTACAATCGCTATTTGATGAATTTTTTTATCCGTAATTTCAATTTTATTAAAATCGGCAACAACTTTTTTTAATAAATTAAAAACCTCGCCAACTTTCTTGTTTTCAATGAGTTTGTTAGCTTCATCAGTCCATTTTTCTCTAACTCTATCAGCATCGCCTTTATTAATTTCTCGTGGCACTGTTGCAAAATATAATTTTGCCAAAGCATCGGCAAACAGCATTCCTGCAAGAGTTATAGGCAAAAGTTTAAGCCAATTAATTTCAAATCCGGGTTGCGTATTTACCGTCTTCCCTGAAGTTCCCACCGAAATAACAGGAATATCTTCGTAGCCAGCTGTAATTAAGGCTTTTTTGATTAAAGACAAATAAGTCGTAGCACGACATTGTCCTCCTGTTTGAGTTATGCCAATAGCAATTTCATTTCTATCGTAACCACCTTGTTTAATTGCTTTTATAATATCTCCGACAACAATTGTTGCAGGATAACAAATTTCATTATTTGCATATTGCAAACCATATTCTACCGATTTTTTATCTGGTTTTGGTAAATTTACAACTTTATAGCCAGCAGCTTTAAACAAACTTGGAATAAAATCGCCATAAATTTCGCCAAAATATGGAGCAATAATTGTTCTACGGCGGTCTTCTATTTCGTAGGTTTTTACAGTTTTTCGTTCTTTTGGATTTGTTAATGTAAGGTTTGAACGAAGTTTTAAAGACTCTATTAATGAACGTATTCGCAGGCGGATAGAACCGTTACTTGTAATTTCGTCCACACGTAAAACTGTGTGCGACTTGTTTTTGGCTTTTAAAATATCTTTGCATTCGTCTATAAGAATAGCATCTGGTCCGCAACCAAAAGAATTTAGTTGAATGAATTGAATATTAGGCTTTTGATTGGCAACCCATTCTGCTGCATTCATAATTCTATTAGGATAATTCCATTGAGAAATAACTTGCAAATCATTAATTGTTAGCGAATTTGGAATTGCATCTTCTGTTATTACATCAACTCCCATGTCTGCCAAAATATGCGGAGTTTTATGATTAATAAGCGGATCGGCATGATATGGTCTGCCTGCCAAAACAACCAACATCGTATTATTTTTGAGAGCATTTTCTATTAATTCATTTCCTTTTTGCTTTAAAGTAATACTAAAGTTATCTTGCTCTATAATGGCTCTATCAAAGGCATTACTGAATTGCTGTTTTTTTATTCCAAATTGTTTTAAATATTCAAACATTCCTTTGCGTAACAATTTTTCTTTATCAAAATTAATTGTAGGAGCATCAACAGGAATACCATATTTTTTTTGAGTATTGATAGCACTTTTTATAACATCTGGATATGCCGCAACTATCGGACAATTAAAAGAATTTTCAGAATTTTTGAATGTGTTTTTTTCATAAAAAACCATTGGATAAAAAATCCTATCTACCTTCTTTTCAACAAGATTAAGAATATGACCATGTGCTAATTTTGCAGGAAAACAAATATTATCCGACATCACCGAACCTGAACCAGATTCAAATAATTTCATGGTAGAGGGGACAGAAAGTTCAATATTAATTCCACATTCTGTAAATAATGTGTGCCAAAATGGATAATTTTCGTAAAAATTCAGAATACGAGGTAATCCAATTGTTATATTATTATCATTTTCTGCTTTGGGACGATTAAAAAGTAATTCATTTTTGAAGTCAAAAAGATTTTCGCCTTTCTTAATTTTATCTCCCTTATTAGAAAAAACTTTTTCACACTTATTACCTGAATAATAGACCTTTCCATTAGGAAACTTAAAGCGATTAACAAGGCAAAAATTCTCGCAAGCTTTACAAGTTAATTCTTTCGTTTCTAAATTGTTTAAAGTTGATAAGTCAGTTAAATTAGTCATAGAACTATCCTTAGCAAAAGCTCCAGACTTTGGCAAAATTTTCTTTTCTGGCAAAGTTTTTAATCGTCCAAATTCTTTTTTCGCAACAAGTGCCGCACCAAATGCTCCCATCAGTTCTGGAATATTTGATATTGTAACTTTTTTGCCAATATGGTCTTCAAGGGCTTTGTGAACAGATGGATTTTTAAACGAGCCTCCTTGAACAACAATATTATTACCCATTTCATCTATATCGCTTAATTTTAGAACTTTATATAGTGCATTTTTAATAACTGATACAGATAAACCTGCGGAAATATCACTAACCGAGGCGTTTTCCTTCAATGCCTGTTTTACTTTTGAATTCATAAAAACGGTGCAACGAGTTCCTAAATCGTAGGGGTGAGGTGCATTGCAGGCTATTTGTGCAAAATCTTTAACTTCAAAACCAAGAGTTTTGCCAAAAGTTTCTATAAAACTTCCACAACCAGATGAACAAGACTCGTTAAGTTCCAAACGATTAACTACTCCATTTTCTACAAAAATAGCTTTCATATCTTGCCCGCCAATATCCATTATAAAACTAACATCTTTGTTAAAATATTGTGCAGCAGTAAAATGTGCAATAGTTTCTACAAGTCCTATATTTATTCCAAAAGCAGCTTTTGTAAGGTCTTCACCATAACCAGTTACGGCTGAGTGAGAAATCTGAAAATCAAGTTTGCCAAGTTCTTTCTGGAATTTTTCAAGTCCTTCTCTAACAACATCTATCGGATTTCCTCTATTATTTCCATAAAATTTATAAAAAAGTTCATCGTTTTCGCCAATAATAACTATTTTGGTAGTTGTAGAACCAGAATCTACGCCAAGAAAAAGATTTTTACCTTTATAATTTTTTATGTCTTTTTTATCAACAAAAGTTTTTACCTTATTTATCTGCCATTCGTCAAACTCTTCTTTTGAATTAAAAAGTGAAGGAAGTCTATTTTTGAGTGTGAAATTTTTATTAGAGCTTTTTTCTATTTTACTCTGAATATCAGATATTTTGAATGCCTTGTCATTTTCATTTAAAGAAATTGCTGCACCCATTGCCGGAATTACTGCTGGCTCATCAGGAATAATGACATCATTTTCATTGATTTTTAAATCTTTAACAAAAGTTTTTCTTAGTTCTGGAAAAAAAGTAAAAGGACCTCCGACAAACATAACTTTGGGAACAATATCAAAACCACGAGAGAGTGTATTCATAGTTTGTATTGCAACTGCGTGAAACACAGAGGCTGCAATATCCTCTCTGCTAATTTTTCTACTGATAAGATTTTGCACATCTGTTTTGGCAAAAACTCCACAACGAGAGGCAATTGAATAGATATTTTTATGATTTTCAGCAAGTTGATTAAAGTTTTCAACTGGCACATTCATAAGACTTGCCATCTGGTCTATGAATGCACCAGTTCCTCCGGCACAGCTTCCGTTCATACGAATATCTGGGGCTTTGTTATCATAAAAAAATATCATTTTAGAATCTTCACCTCCAATATCTATAAGCGTGCGAACTTCTGGATATTTCTTTTTTACAAGTTCAGAAGCAGCTACAACTTCCTGAATAAAAGGCATTTCAGTTCTTTCAGAAATACCCATTCCTGCCGAACCCGTAAACTTGATATTAAGATACGTATCTCCATATTTCTTACTCAAAAAAAACAGTAAATCATTTACTGTTTCAGTAATTTTTGTATTATGGCGTAGGTATTTAGACAGTATCAACTCATCTTTCGAATTAACAAGTGCAAATTTTGCAGTTGTAGAGCCAATATCTATACCAAGTCGGTATATTTCTTTCATTTTTTATAAAAATTATTTTTAAGGTTGCAAATATAACTTTTTTTATAATAATTAAAAGTTAAAAAATTAAAATTTGACAAAAATTCATAACAAGTTAGGCGTAATAAATCACGTCTCTACACGATAACATTGATAAGACGTAATAAATTACACTTCTCACTGACATTGTTAAGACGTGATAAATCACGTCTCTACGAAAATTATTCGTCTAAAATTCCTTGCATATTAATACTGCTGGTAAAAACGGGGATAAAACTTGCGGCTATATAATAAGGTGTTGCAAGTTCTACACTGTCGGCATAAATTTCCCAATAGTCCCAATCTTCCGACATGTATGTTCTGAAATTAATATCTATCGTGTCGTTGTAAATATTCCAGTTGTCGTAGTCTTCCGAAAAATTTGTTTTTGCTATTAATTTAAAATCGCTATTGTAATCATAAATTTCCCAATAGTCCCAATCTTCTGTAAAATAAGTTTTTATACGAATATTATAGCCATCGCAAACCAAGTTCCAACTGTCCCAGTCTTCAGAAGAATTAGTTTTTATCGTTCCAGTAAACTTACCAATATTAAACTCCCATGAATCCCAATCATTAGAAGTATTTGTTCGGACATAACCACTCGTGCTGTCATTTATTTCAATATCCCAATCGTCCCAGTCTTCCGAAAAATTAGTTCTTATCCAGCCAGTTCGCACAGGATAAACTGGAGTAATTGTATCTATATCAGTAGTATCTACTACATACGGGTCTATACGATTATTGTGGTCTTCGGGATAATAATAATCGTCTTGATAGCAGGAAAATAAAAATATTGAAATAATTGATACGAAAAGTAATTGTTTTAGTTTCATATTTATCTAGTTTTTAAATTCAAATAACTACAAATATATAAATTAAAAATGATAATTGCAATTTTTTTTATTACTTTACACCTAATTAATAGTGTTTTTTCCAGAATAAAGCTAAAAGGACAACTTTGTCAAAAAGAAAAAAAATTGACAAAGACCAAATTCAACAGAAAAAACACGTAAAACGAAAATACAGAAAAAAGAAACTTTGACAAGGTTCTCGCTACAGATAAAAAATTTATTATTTTTGTAAATATGTATATTTATCGAGAGCGACACGTTTCCAAGTGGCGAAAAGCCACGTTGGAAAGTGTTTGTTCTTCAAAATTAAAAACATGCACAATATAGCAACACTTCAGCAATCACTTGAAGGTGATTTATTTATAGACGAAATTACTACAACAATTTATTCTACCGATGCTTCGGCTTATAAAGAAAAACCGTTTGCCGTAACTCGCCCTCTGAATTGTAAAGATATAAAAAAAATTATAAAATATGCAACTGAAAATCAATTTTCCTTAATTCCACGTGCTGCGGGGACTTCGCTTGCGGGTCAGGTTGTGGGGAGCGGAATAGTTGTGGATATTTCAAAATATTTTACAAACATATTAGAAATCAACGAAATAGAAAGGTGGATACGTATTCAGCCGGGAGTTATTTTGGAGGAAATGAACCAGAAACTTGCGGAATATAATTTGTTTTTTGGACCAGAAACTTCTACCGCCAACAGATGCACTATTGGTGGAATGGTTGGGAACAATGCTTGTGGCTTGCATTCAGTTATTTACGGAAGCACGAGAGATCATTTAATATCTGTGAAAACGATATTGAGCGATGGCTCGGAGGCTGAATTTAAAGCACTTACCAAACAAGAATTTGAAGCAAAATGCAAATTAGAAAACTTGGAAGGAAAGATATATAAAAATATAAATAAAATGCTTTCTAATCCTAAAAATAAAAAAAACATAAAGCAAGAATTTCCAGATAAATCTATTCCTCGCCGAAATACTGGTTATGCAATTGATTTATTGCTTGATTCTCAACCTTTTTCAAATACAGATACGAAATTTAATTTTGCAAAATTAATAGCAGGTTCGGAAGGAACTTTGGCTTTTATTACCGAAATTAAATTAAATTTGGTTAATATTCCTCCTAAAGAAAAAGCTATTATCTGTGTGCATTTCAGTAATTTAGAAGAGTCTTTTAGGGCAAATCTTATCGCATTAAAATATAATCCTGGAGCGGTTGAACTTATGGACAAAACAATTCTTGACTGCACACGGGATAATATTTTACAAAATAAAAATAGATTTTTCATAAAAGGCGACCCAGCAGCCGTTTTGATGATAGAATTTGCTCGAAAAACAAAACAAGAAATTACCGAAATTGCAGAAAAAATGAAAGCAGAAATGTTGGCAAATAATTTTGGTTATCATTTTCCTATTATTTGGAATGCCGAGACCAAAAAAGTTTGGAATTTACGAAAAGCGGGACTTGGTGTAATGTCTAATATTAAGGGAGATACAAAACCTGTCAGCCTTGTTGAAGACACAGCCGTTGCAGTGGAAAAATTACCTGAATATATTTCAGATTTTAATCTTATTTTAAAAAAATATAACCTCAATTGTATTTATCATGCACATATTGGCACAGGAGAATTGCACTTACGACCAATGCTAAATCTTAAAAAAGCAGAGGACGTGAAATTATTTCGCACGGTGGCTTTGGAAACTGCAAAACTTGTAAAAAAATATAATGGTTCGTTGAGCGGAGAGCATGGAGACGGCAGGCTGAGAGGCGAATTTCTCCCAATAATTATTGGCGAAGAAAATTTTAATTTGATAAAAGAAATTAAAAAAACGTGGGACGAAAATAATATTTTTAATAAAGGGAAAATTGTTGATACGCCTTCAATGAATACTTTTTTAAGATATAAATCGGGGCAGGAAACAAAAAACATCAAAACAATTTTTGATTTTTCTAAAACAGATGGCATAATGCGAGCCGTTGAAAAATGCAATGGTTCAGGTGATTGCAGAAAATCAGAAATTATTGGAGGCACAATGTGTCCGTCGTTTATGGCTACACGAGACGAGAGAAATTCTACTCGTGCGAGGGCAAATATTTTGAGAGAATTTCTTACTAATTCGTCTTACAAGGTTCCAACCTTTCCAAAAGAAGAAGAGCTTTATAGAAAAAAGAGAATGCAAGATGTTTACGAGATAATGGACTTGTGTTTGTCGTGCAAAGCCTGTAAATCAGAGTGTCCGTCGGGTGTAGATATGACCAAACTTAAAGCAGAGTTTTTGCAAAATTATTATCTGGAAAATAAAATCCCTATCCGTACATTGCTTATTGCAAATATCACGAAAGTAAACAAAATAGCCTCCAAAGTGCCTTCTTTTGTCAATTTTTTCTATAAAAATGCCTTTTTTTCTAAAATAATGATGAGAACTTTTGGTTTTGCTACCGAAAGAAAAATGGCTCTTTTAAGCAAAAAAACTTTGAGTAAAATATATAATGAGAAATTAAAAATTAAGAACGAAGAATTAAAAACATTGAAAACGGTTTATTTATTTAATGATGAATTTACTAATTATAATGATGCTGATATTGGTATAAAAACTATTTTGCTATTAGAAAGGTTAAATTATAAAGTTATAATTCCAAAGCATTTAGAAAGTGGGAGAACTTACTTATCAAAAGGTTTGCTGATAAAAGCGAAAGAAATAGCGAATAAAAACATTTTACTTTTGGATAAATTAATTTCCGAAAAAACACCTCTTGTGGGAATTGAACCATCTACAATCCTTACTTTTAGAGATGAATATCCTGAAATTGTTAACGAAAATTTACGAACTTCTGCAAAAAATATTTCGAGATACAGTTTTACCATAGACGAATTTATTTCACAAGAGATTGATGCAGGAAATATTAGACCTAATCAATTTACAGATAAAAAATTAGATCTTAAATTTCATGGTCATTGTCAGCAAAAATCTATTGCTACAATGGATACGGTGAAAAAAATGTTATCTTTACCTCAAAATTATCAAGTAACCGAAATTCCATCTGGCTGTTGTGGTATGGCTGGCTCGTTTGGTTTTGAAAAAGAACATTATGAAATATCACAGAAGATTGGTGAACTTGTATTATTTCCAGAAATACGAAAAACTGATAAAAAAACATCAATAGTTGCCTCTGGAACAAGTTGCCGACATCAAATTTACGAAGGCACAAGTGTAAAAGCTAGGCATCAGGTGGAAATTTTATACGAAGCTTTAACCCAACTTAACGTTTCCTCAAAAATTTAAGCTCTGACAAAAAAACACAATAAGTCGCTAGTAGTCTGTTTAGAGTTGAAGTGCCTCCATTTGCAAATAAAAACATTGATGATTTTGTGTTCATATTTAAAACTATTTAGTTTGTTTGTGATTTTTTCACTTCACTGAATCCTATTTCAAATAAAGATATAAGTTAATATCCACTTACAAAATATAGTTCCGAAATAGCAAAAGTTCCATTGTTTTCTATACCTTCGTGTATGCTTAGAATTTTAATCCTAATTTTAGTAACAGTAAAATTAGGAATTTTTGCTTTATATGAATTTCCCTTCAATAAATAATCATCTGCGAGTATAGACGCTAAACCTTTTATAGCATTATTTTTTGCTTGTTGGAATTTCGGTCTTTCAAGGTAAAGGATTTTATCCTCCATTTTATCAGACCATATCTCTGTATTATAGAGTATAGTATCATTTAGAATAATCATATATGTTCGGATTGTTCCATTATTATCAAATTCATTTTTACTTGAAAAAGCCCCATTTAAAGCTAAAACTCCTCCAATAAAGTAATTTAAACTTTGATGAGAATTTGGATTGTATATTTGACGAATGTAAACATCTATATAATCATTCTTTTTTCCTGTCCAATAAGTATTTGGGTCGCCATCAGTTAGATAGTGTGCTGTTTCTTTATTTGAAGAAGGTATAACTGAGCTTATTACAAAATCTGGCAATTTCCAATTAGTTATAATTTTTGCCATTTTCAAATGAAGTTGGCTATAGTTAATATTTAGTCTCTCGGATTGGTTTAGGTCATAATCTTTTGCTGAAAGACTATAAATATTGCCAGATTTTGTTAGCCCTTCAATACCTTCAATAGAATATTTGCTGTATGTGCTGTCTAAATAACTAACATCAATATTCACAGAAAAATCATTAACAATTCCGTCTCCCCATTTTGATGAAGGAAAAAGATGATATGTGAAATGTCGGTCACTAAATCGTGTAATAAATGAAAAACCAGGTGAAACATCTCTTTTAGTATTTTCTATTTTATACTTAATTGTAAGTTGTTTTTCATCTCCTTCCGCAAAAAACAATTTAGTCATATACCATTTTCTGTAAATTGGGTGTCGTGAAGAAAAGTATAAACTATCTTTAACCCAACTCGTTACTCTTAGTTCTTTTTCACTATCAAAAGCTTTAAAATATTCAACACAATTTTTGGTATATTTCATAAAAGGATTTCTGCCAATAGGGTCGTGTTCATCCTAAATTGGCATTTTTTGTTATTAACGATGAAAAATAAATTTGTATGTTA
>JAOZQN010000221.1 GCA_029932195.1 Bacteroidales bacterium
ATATAAAGCTAAAAGAATGAGTAATTACCTGTCCAACCTTACGTGGGTAGCCCTTACATAAATATATTTCTTTGTTTTATAGCAAAAAGAACTTACTTATTCAATTGTATTTACCCTGAAAATGAGACCAAAACGCCCCTGTGTTAGTATTAGTTTTTTATATGCTATAAACATTGACATAAATCATATAAAAAAATTAATGCTTTTTAACAAATATTAAATATAATTCTTATCTTTGAGGTTTTAAAACATATTTCAATCTTTTACTATTAAAATATAAATTAAACCAATTTTATTTATTAACCTATTTAATTTTTTAAATTATGAGTAAGTCAAAATTTTTTATTTTTTCGTTTTTAATTCTGTTTACATTTAGTGCTTTTGCACAAGAAGACAAAAAGCCAAAATCGGTTTTTACATTTGGAGGAGAGGTTAGACCAAGAACTGAATACAAGCATGGTTACAAATCACTTGTGGGAACAGAGTTTGATGCACCAGTAACAACAAGCCAAAGAAGTAGGCTTAATTTGAATTACAAATCAGACAAACTTGTTACAAAAATTGTTTTGCAAGATGTTAGAATGTGGGGAAGCCAAAAACAATTAGTACCAAACGAAGATTTTGCTGTTTCAGTTCATGAAGCATGGGGAGAGATGTTTTTAACAAAAAACTTTTCACTAAAATCTGGTCGTATGGAAATTGTATATGACGACCATAGAATTTTTGGTAGTGTAGGTTGGGCACAGCAAGCACGCTCACATGATGCCTTGATGTTTAAATATACTGCAAAAAAAATGCACTTTCATTTAGGAGGAGCAATGTATAATTCTAATAATAATTTTTACGACGGACCAAATGCTTATAAAGCATTTCAATTCGCTCATTTTAATTATAAAGCAAAACCATTCAACTTCAGTCTTTTATTCCTAAACAATGGTAAATCAGAAGATGAGTATAGTCTTACTTATGATGACTTCGTAAATGGAACAGGAACAAGAGTAGGACAAAGTAAAGCATACAGTCAAACCATTGGTGGTAGATTTGAATATAAAGATAATGGACTTACTTTTATTGCAGGTGGATACTACCAAATGGGTGTAAATCCAGGATCATGGGCAACAGCAGCAGATAGTATTCCTCTTGATTTAGAAGGAAATAAAATGACAATTGAAAGTGCTGGATATAAAACAGGAGCAGGTTTAGGTCAAGAAATAGGAGCTTACCAATTTAATGTAGAAGTTGGTTATAAAGTTAGTGGCGTATATCTTGCTGGTGGAGTAGAAATGTTGTCTGGTAACTCTTTTGCAATGGATGCAAACAAAGGTACAGATACAGACCCTAATTCTGCATACGGAACAGTTTCGGCTACCGATGATATTCAATCTGCATTTACACCATTTTATGGAACAAACCATAAATTTAACGGTTGGATGGATTATTTTTATGTTGGAAATCATGGTGGAAATGTTGGGCTAACTGATATTTATGGAAAAATAGTTTACAAACAAGATAAATTTTTCGTAAAACTTATTCCTCATTACTTTATGACAAGCGGAACAGGTTCTTATTCTACTGCCGATGTAGATGCAGATGGCGTAGCTACTGGAACTTTTACTGAAAAAACATATAGTGGAGCATTGGGAACAGAGATTGATTTATGGTGTGGTTACAACGTAACAAAAGGTGCAAGTATTCAGTTTGGATATTCTCACTTATTAGCTACAGATGCTATGAAAGCTCTAAAAACTGGTTCTCTGGATACAGAAATTAATGGTTCGCAAAACTGGGCATGGGTAATGTTTGTTTACAAACCAAATTTTTTAACACATAAAGTTTTTGAATAAAAAAATGCAAAAAAAATCAATCTTTTTAGGTTGGTTCTTAAAATATAAAAAAGATTAATGATTAATTTCATTAATCTTTTTTTTTTTCGCTGTTTCTTTGGTGGCGTAAATTAAAGGTAACTAAACAAATTTTTAGAGTAAAAAGTAAGTCCAAGCTCCAGCTTGGATAATGACGATGTTTTATTAACATTTTAAAAATTAGGATATTATAAGAATTTTCATGTTGCCGATTCTCCGAAATATCTAAGCTGGAGCTTGTATTTACACTTAAAGGCACCATTAATTTACACCACCATTTTTTTTATAATATAAATATTAATAAACAACTTGTAAATAGTCATAGTTTTTTTAGTTGAAAATTAGTAGTGCATTTATTTATAGTTCATTAAGGTTTTTCTTATTACTTCCCGCTTGATTTATCAATAATGTTTTTAAACTTGAACATTAAAAAGATTGATAAAAGTCATGTATTTGTTGTGATTAATATCTATTGTTCCTATGTTTACTATCTATATATTTGCATATCTTAATTAAAGAAAAAACAACTAAATTATTTATTATTAACCCAACTAAATTAAAATTTTATGAAAAAGATTAGCTTTTATTTATTTATGATTATGTTTTCAGCTTCTATGTTTTTAGTAAGCTGCAATGGAGGTTCAAATAATGGAAACGAAGGAGAAGATATTGATAGCTCAGAAGTAACAGTAGAAATCAATGAATTTGATTTACTTGTAAAATACTTGGAAGAAAACGGAGATTTCATCAATACCGATGCACCAGCGATGATAAAATCAACAGATGTAAATGAAAATGGAGAAAAGTATCACATTATTGACATTAGAGGAGCTACTGATTTTGCGAATGGGCATATCAAAGGATCTATAAACATTCCAATGGGAAAAATTTTAGACCATGTAGCAGCAAACAATCCTGCTGATTTTGAAAAAGTTGTTATTGTATGTTATACAGGGCAATCTGCAAGTTTTACAACTTGTGCTTTAAGACTTCTTGGACACAACAATGTATTTGCAATGAAATGGGGAATGTGTAGCTGGAATAAAAGTGTAAAACCTGCAAAATGGACAGCTAATGGCTCTAATAAATATGGTGAGCAACTTGAAACTACTGTCAATGAGATGGCTACTGCAGGAGATTATCCTACATTAAATACTGGTAAAGAAACTGGTAAAGAAATTCTTGAAGCAAGAGTAGCTGAATTATTTACTAAAAAGTTTGCTGATTACAGAGTTAAAGCTGATGACTTATTTGGAAATGGAGCAAGTTTTTATATTGTAAATTATTGGCCAGCAGATTTATATGCAGTAGGACACGTGCCAGGAGCAATTCAATACACTCCTAAAAAATCGTTCTCTACATCGGCAGTTCTTAATACACTTCCAACTAACAAAACTATTGTGCCTTACTGTTTTACAGGACAACACAGTGCTTTTGTAACTGCATATCTAAATATATTAGGATATGATGTAAAATCACTTCTTTTTGGAGCAAATAGCTTTATGAATGGTGTTATGAAAGATAACGAAATGAAACATATTTTTTCTGACAAACAAATTCACGATTATCCAATGGAAACAAGTGAAGCTCCTGAAACTACAACAGAAGAAGAAGGAGGAGGTTGCTAAATTTAGTTATTGTTGAAAATTGTTTTATTTCTAAATAGTTTAAGTAAAGCTATAAAACAATTTTCAACAATATAACAATTTTTTTATATATATAAAATACAATTAAATCTTTTTATCAATTATTAAATTTTAAAAAACATGAAAAAAATTATTTCGTTATCACTGGCATTGCTTTTTGCTGTAATGACTTTTGCACAAGAAGACAAAAAAGAAGTAAAATCTACTTTTAAAGTAGATGGAGAGTTTAGAACAAGATTTGAATACATGGACGGTTTTGGAAAACTTACAGCAGCAGAAAGCACAGCAGAAGCTCAAATTCAAAGCTCGCAAAGAAGTAGAATTACTTTATTTTACAAAACAGACAAAGTAACATCTAAATTTTCGGTTCAAGATGTTAGAATGTGGGGACAAGACAAAACTGTTATTGGCTCAAATCCAATTTCTACATACGAAGCATGGGCTAAGTATAATTTTACTCCATCGTTTGGCGTAAAAGTAGGTCGTCAACAACTGAATTACAACGAAGGTAAAGTTATGTGGCACAAAAACTGGAATAACTATGCAGCTTCTCACGATGCTCTTGTTTTCCAATTTGAAAAAGGAAAAGATTTAAAAATTCACTTTGGTGGAGCAGTAAATGCAGACGCAGGTCTTTACAATTCTTCTTTTAATGATGATGGTAGTGCTGCAAAATTATACAAAGACATGGCATTTTTAGCTATTACTAAAAAACTTGGACCTCTAACTATCAATTTCTTAGACCTTTTTGAAGGAAGAGAAAACCCAAATTCTACAACTGTATATGGAATAAACACAGTAGGTGTATATCCAGTATTAAAACTTGCAGACGATAAATTAAATATCAACGGTAGTTTCTATTATCAAATGGGAACAGCAGTGGGTGGCGATGATATTGCTGCAATGACATATCTTGCAAATGCTTCTTACGATTTAGGTAAAATAAAACTTGCGGCAGGATACCACAGTCAGTCAGGTGAAGCTTGGAATGATGACCAATCAGATAATACAAATAAAATATTTTCTAATCCTTATCAAGGAGCACACAAGTTTTTTGGTTTTATGCACTATCATCTAAAAAGCATTGATATGAAAAGAGGTTTAAATGACATAAATTTTGCTCTAACCGTAAAGCCTAAAAAAGGAACTTCTGTTGCTGTTATTGGACACATGCTTAGCTATGCTAACACTCCTGCAGACGGACTTGGAAATGAAATAGGAACAGATGTAGATTTAATGCTTATCCATAAATTTAAAGGAATGAAATTAATTGCTGGATATTCAGTATTTTTACCAAGTGCAGATTTTACAACAGCACAACTTGGAATAGATACAGAAGCAAGATTTGCTAATTATGGTTGGGTAATGCTTGCTTTCAAACCTAACTTTTTTACTCATAAAACATTTAAATAGAATTATGATTTTAAATTTACGATTTACGCTATGTGTATATAAAATTATCAGGCATCTGCCAAATCGTAAATAGTTAATAAATTCTCATATAATCTATTTTTAGGCTAACATTTTATTATGTTAGCCTTTTTTATTAACTTTAAAAATGTATAATTCCTGAAAAATAATAAAAAACTTTTTTATTTTATTCATATATTTTTTTAACTTTACGGATTATAAAGATTAAAAGAAGTTTTGGAGATTTTATCTTTCTTTTTTTTATAAAACACTCATATTTAATAGTATATCAATATAGGTAAATATCCAAAATCAAAAAAACATTATAAAATAACCCTTAATTCTAAAAATATGCAAGACTGGATAAAAATACAAACATTTGATAGAATTCATCAAGCCGAATTGAGAAAAGATATTCTCGAACAAAATGGCATAGAAGCAACTATTATCAACGAAAAAGATAGTCTATTTTTGCTTGGCGAAATAGAACTATACATAAAAAAAGAAGACAAGGCAAAAGCAAATGCTTTAATAGATGAATTTTACGGGCTAACAAAAATTAACTCGTTTATTCTTTACAAACCAATAAAACTTTTTTACGAAATTCTTAAAGAAGAGGGCGTAAATGTTGTTTTAATGGAAAAAAAAGAAAAAGAATTTGTTTTAGAAAACTACGAACTTTTTGTTGAAAACGGGAAAATAGAAGAGGTTGTTCCGTATCTTACTGGCGAAAAATTAACAGACTGGACAAAAATAGAATCTTGCCAACACACACGCCAAGTGAGATTTAGGGTAGAAATTTTGGAAAACAATGCTATTGATTCAATTGTTATTAAAAAGAAAGATTCTAATTTGCATGTAGAAAAAATTAATATTTATGTTAAAAATGAAAATGTAGAAAAATCTAATGAAGTATTAGAAGAATTGTCGGGCTGGGAAATTCTAAAAACCTATGACCAACTTCATCGTGCAGAAATTAGAGAAGATTTGCTTGGGAAAAATTCTATAAAAGGAATTGTCAGAAAAAATGAGAGCAACGAATTTGACCTTTTTGTTGAAGAAGATAAAAAAGAAGATGCAATAGATGTTATCAATACTCAAAAAGATTGGATAATAGTAACAACACTAAATAGTAGTTACAAGGCACAAGTAGCAAAAGATAAGTTGGAAAAACAAAATATTGATGCTATAATAATCAACAAAAAAGACAGTATGTTTCTTCTTGGCGAATACGACCTATATGTAGATGAGTTAATGGTAGATAAAGCAAATAAATTTTTAATTTAATTATTTTGAAAAAAAAAATTCTAACAATTATTGTTCTGTTCTTTTTATTCTCCTGTAATCAGAACAGCAACAATATTTTACCAAAAAAAGAATTTATAAATCTGCTTATAGATATACATATTGCTGATGGATATGTAGTTGAAAAAGCTCTGTTTGATAAAGATTTAGAAAATGATTCTACTTCATATTATAATTCTGTTTTTAAAAAATATAATATAAATAGAACCGATTTTGATGAGAATATTAATCATTACACCAAAGATTTTACCGAATTTGAAGAGATTTACAACGAGGTTGTTGTAATTTTGGAAGATAAAATACAAATTGTAGATTCTTTACGAAGAAATGATACGACTTTGATAAAAAATGAATAATGAACAATGAATAATGAACAATGGATAATGAATAATGCGACTTATATTATTAGTATCTTAATCCTGAAATCGTTGTTTTTTTTGGCATAATATTATTCAAAACTTCATAATTTTTCCAGCTTGTCTGGCTTAGGCGAAAGCAAATTATTTATTATAAAAAATAATATGAGAAGAAATATTTTACGGGACAAAAGCTTTAAATTTGCTATTAGAATAGTTAATTTATATAAGTTTTTACTTAAAGAAGAAAATGAATTTGTCTTGAGTAAACAAATTTTACGAAGTGGAACATCTATTGGGGCAATGATAAGAGAAAGTGAATATGCACAATCGCAAGCAGATTTTATTCATAAATTAAGTATAGGAATAAAAGAGGCAAATGAAACAAATTATTGGCTTGATTTATTATATGAAACAAAATATATTGAACAAAAATTATATCAATCTATAAATAATGATTGTATTGAATTATTAAAATTACTCATAGCATCAATAAAAACAGCAAAAAAAAATAATGAATAATGAACAATGGATAATGAATAATTTCGCAATGCGACTTATTGTTATGCGAAAGCCAATTATTCATTATCCATTATTCATTATTCATTGTTCATTATCAAAGCCTTTACTGTATTGGTGCATAGCCTTTTCGCTCATACCCATACTTGAAAAACCACCATCGTGAAATAAATTTTGCATAGTAACTTTTCTTGTTAAATCAGAAAATAAAGTTATGCAATATTGAGCAAGTTCGTCTGCTGTGGCATTTCCGAGTGGAGACATTTTTTCTGTAAAATCTAATAAATCACCAATTCCTTTTACTCCGCTACCTGCCGTAGTTAATGTTGGCGATTGCGAAATTGTATTTACTCTAATTTTTCTATCTCGCCCGTAAATATATCCAAAACTTCTTGCTATTGACTCAATCATTGCCTTTGCGTCTGCCATATCGTTGTATCGGAAGAGTGTTCTTTGTGCTGCAATATATGACAGTGCAACTACCGAACCCCATTCATTTATAGCGTCTAGCTTATATGCTGTCTGTAAAACTTTATGAAATGAAATAGCCGAAATATCTAAGGTTTTCATCATAAAATTATAATCAATATCATCGTAACTACGTTTTTTTCTAACATTTAACGACATACCTATTGAGTGTAAAATAAAATCAACTTTTCCTCCAAGAATTTCCATCGATTTTTCTATTACATTTTCAATATCCTTTAAATTAGTTGCATCTGCAGGAATAATTTCTGAGTTGCATCTTTCTGCAAGCTCATTTAATGTTCCGTATCGCAAAGCAATAGGAGTATTAGAAAGTGTAAAAACTGCACCCTCAGCATGAGCATGTTCCGCAACTTTCCAGGCCATTGATTTATCATCTAATGCCCCAAATATTATCCCTTTTTTTCCTTTTAGTAAATTATACATTTTTTATATGGTTTATTGGTTTAGTAGTTTATTGGTTTACTGGTTTATTAGAAAGAGTTATAATCAAAAATACAAATAAACCAGTAAACTAATAAACCAATAGACTAAGTAGTGTGCCAAAAGTTTCTCAGTCTGTAAACAATCCATTGATAAGCCCACCCCAACCCTCCCAAAGGGAGGGAGTTCTTTTTTTCGTTTTTACCTTTCCCAAAGGGAAAGCAAAGCTCCCTCCCAAAGGGAGGGTTTGGGGTGGGCTTATGGATTATCAATGGATTATTTACAGATTGAAGTTTCTTAACAATAGATTTTTAAGTTGTAAACTTCTCTAATTTATTCGGGGTGCGACTTTAAGTCGCACTCCGAATAGACCGAGATATTTGACACAAATTTTATTGTTAAGAAACTTATGGCACACTACTTATCTTAATTCATAAATAATTTTAATTGTTTACCTATTATTTCCTTTAAATCCTGTCGTTTTACTATGTAGTCAAGGAATCCGTGTTCTAATAAAAACTCAGAACGCTGAAATCCTTTTGGTAGGTCTCTACCGATTGTTTCTTTTATTACGCGAGGACCTGCAAAACCGATGAGAGCATTTGGTTCGGCAATATTTACATCGCCAAGCATAGCATAAGATGCTGTTACTCCGCCAGTTGTAGGGTCTGTGAGAAATGAAATAAATGGTAGTTTAGCGTCGGAAAGTTGAGTTAATTTTGCCGAAGTTTTAGCCATTTGCATTAATGAAAATGCCGCTTCCATCATTCTTGCTCCTCCAGATTTAGAAATAATAATAAATGTGTATTTTTTTTCTATACAAAAATCTATTGCTCTTGCTATTTTTTCGCCAACAACCGCTCCCATCGAACCTCCAATAAATTCAAAGTTCATTGAAGCAACCATTGTTTCTATTCCATTTATTGTTCCATAAACTGTTGTTATAGCATCTTTTAGATTAGTTTTTTTGTAAGCCGACTCTAACCTTTCTGTATATCTTTTTTTATCCACAAAGCCAAGTGGGTCTTCCGAAAGTAGATTTTTATTTATTTCGGTATATTTTTTATCATCAAATAATATATCAAAATAAACAACCGATTTTACTCTGCAATGATGTCCACATTCGCACACACTCAAATTTATGATATGCTCATCGGTAGGAGTAACTTTCTTACAATCAGGACATTTAAACCACAACCCTTTTTTTGTGTCTTTTTTGTTTTTTGTGGTGGTATTTATTCCTCTATCTTTTCGTTTAAACCAGCTCATTATTTATTTGTTTATTTGTTTATTCGTTTATTTGTAAATAAGTAGATACAGAAAACGATACTTTTTGTATTTTGAAAGGTGCTTATTACCAGATAAAACTGAGTTAAAATTTTAGGCGTTTTTCACGAGTGCCAATTTCGGCGTTACTTTTGAAATTTTAAAATGCTCATTTACAAAGGTAAACTTCAATTCTAAAATTACAAAAAAGCTTTGAAATTGACACCCGTGAAAAACGCCAAATTTTAGCACTTAAAATTAAATATTCCTTAATAAACGGCAAATATAACAAAATAATAATTTTAAAAAAATTGTCTGGATACATTAAAGATATTAAACTCTTTATTGCTGTTTGTAATGTTTTAAAAATAAGGTGTTTAACTTAAATTTAAACACCTTAAAAAAACTATTTGAAAATAAATTTTATAAAAAATTATTATTTTAAATTTCGTAACTACACAGGACAATGATTTGACCTAGCAATTAAGTTAAGAATTTCTTT
>JAOZQN010000824.1 GCA_029932195.1 Bacteroidales bacterium
AATAAATAACAATATTCAATTAACGGGTAAAAATATTAGCGAAATCAAAGTAATATAGACGAATAAAAATATACTGCTTTGTTTTCCATAATAGCTTCGTTAAATTTAAACCATAAACATTTCGTCTTGATTCCAAAATTTATTGCATTTTACAATTGCAAATTTCGTATCCATTTCTAATCAAAAAGTATGATTTTTTTTTAAACATTGTATTTATTTTTTGAGCAAAAATAAAACTTCCACAAAATAATGAAAAATATAATAATAAAAAAAGGACTAATTATAACATCAACCAAAAGTTACGTAGCTGATATTTTAATTGAGGGGACAAAAATAGTTAAAATATCTGAAAATATTGTAAAAAAAAATGCTGAAATAATTGATGCTAAAGGAAAATATATTTTTCCAGGAGCAATAGACCCTCATGTGCATTTTAACTTAACAACTCCCGCTGGCACAACTGCCGATGATTTTATAACTGGTTCAAATGCAGCTCTTCATGGAGGCACAACAAGTGTAGTAGATTTTGTTACTCCCCAAAAAGGCGAAAAACTTACCGATGCTCTAATAAAACGCAAGAAAGAAGCAATTGGTGCAAAAACAAACGTTTTTTTTCACGTAAGTCCAATAGAATGGACGGATACGACTGCACAAGAAATGAGGGAGTGTGTTGATAAATTTGGAGTAAAGTCTTTCAAAATTTATATGGCATACAAAAGAGGAATTGGTTTGAACGATGATATTTTAATGAACGTTTTAGAAACTGCCAAAGAGTTAAATGTTTTAGTAACAGTGCATTGCGAAAATGACGAAATTATAAATCATTTGAGGCAAAAATTTATTTCCGAGGGGAAGACAGAGCCAAAATATCATCCACTTTCTCGCCCAGCAATTGCCGAAGCAGAAGCTATAAACAGAATTATTACACTCGCCGAAATAGTGAACACACCTTTATATATAGTCCACGTTTCTACAAAACTTGGAATTGAGGCAATTGAGCAAGCACAAAAAAGAGGAGTAAAAGTATTTGCAGAAACTTGCCCTCAATATCTTTTATTAGATGATAGTGTTTATAATCAAGAGTTTAACGAGGCTGCAAAATTTGTATTAAGTCCGCCAATTAGAAAAAAAATAGACCAAATCGCATTATGGCAAGCGATACAAAAAGGTGTAATTCAGACAATTGGCACAGACCATTGTTCTTTTAATCTCAAAGGGCAAAAAGATTTAGGGATTAATGATTTTACAAAAATAGCAAACGGAGCGGGTGGGGTAGAGCATCGTATGGAATTGCTTTATACTTATGGATTTACACAAAATAAAATTAGTATAAATAAAATGGTAGAAATTACAGCCTCAAATCCTGCAAAAATTTTTGGTTTAAAAAATAAGGGTGAAATAAAAGAAGGTTATGATGCAGATATTGTAATTTGGAATCCAGATATTAGAAATAAAATTTCGTATAAAACGCAGCAACAAAATTGTGATAATAATATTTTTGAGAATTTTATTACTATTGGCAAATCAGAAATAGTCATTTTGGGAGGGCAGAAAGTGAGATGAATTAATAGATGTGAAGTGTAAATTATGAGCCCCCTCCGACAAGCGTCTTTTTGCCAAACTCGGCGTTGGATACAAATTTTAAAACTTTCATTTACAATGAGTAAACTCTGGTTGTAAAATTGGTATCCGCCTTGATTTTGGCAAAAATACACTTGTCGGAGTGGACTCAATTATAAAACATAGAAAAAATGAGCGAGCGAAAACCTTTCGGCGTTTGAAAAACCCGAAAGCGTTTAAATACAACTTAAAGGAACTTACTTTTTTATTTATCAATAATAAAAATAAAATAAAAAGCTTAAATCTTTACGGTTTACACTTTTTTATTATTTTTGCATTCTCTTTGAGTCCACCCCAACTCTCTAAAAGGAATATAATTTTACATTTCTCAAAAGGAAAAGTAGAAACTATCTTCTGCTATGAGAAATGGGGTGGACTTTTGTAAAAAAAAGGCGTTTTTCACGAGTGTCAAGTTCAAGGCTTTTTTGAAATTTTAGAATTGAAGTTTACCGCTGTAAATGAGTATTTTAAAATTTCAGAAATAACGACGAAATTGGCACTCGTGAAAAATGCAAAAAACAACAACAACAATGAAGAGGTTGTAATATCTTAATTATAAGATTGAGTCCACTCCGAGAAGTCTATTTTTGTCAAAATCAAGGCATAAATCTTTTT
>JAOZQN010000825.1 GCA_029932195.1 Bacteroidales bacterium
GAGTATTTTAATAATTTTGTATAACGCAGAGTTTTGGGTTTATAGGAGTGCCCTACAAGCAAAAGCACAGTCAATAAATTTATTATCACCTGGGTCAGCAGTTATTAAATTTAGATTATAATAAATATCCACTTTGTGGATATTAGGAAGAATATCAAATAATTTGAGTGTATTTATTACCGTTTCATCATCAAAAAATTGATAAATTTTCTCTTCATATTCAAATAAAATATCATTTGAAATACAAAGTTCATATTCTCCGTTTACTAATGCTCTGAAAATATTTGTAAAATTTAATTTTTTACTCATCATACTAATCAGAGCATTAGTGTCTAATACTATTTTTTGTCTTCTAATCATTTTCCACAAATCTATCAAAAGTTTCTTTTGTGTATCCTCGTTCGTTCCATATCTCATCTGTATGATTAAGAATTTTTTCCATTAAAAACTTAGACAAAACCTGTTTTAATTCTACTAAATATTTTTCGTCTGTTGTAGATAACATATTTAAAATCTCAATTTGCGGTTTGTTTAATGGCTTTTTTAAAATATTATCTAATTTAGAATTTTCCAAATCGATATACATAGCAGTAGGTTTGCCAGCTTCGTTGTATAAATATTGTAGTGGTTGCATTTTATTGGATTAAAATTTAATGCAAATATATTATTATTTTATAAAAAAAATAAATATATTTTTAATTTCAATAAATTACTTTTAATTTTAGAGTTTATTCTTTTTTATAGCTACCCAATAAAATTGGATAGTTAGAGCTTCATAAAAGTGAAAATACAAACTGAAAATAAATTAGAAACTCAAAACAGACCTCTTGAAATATAACAAATATAATTTATGCAGACGTTGTAATCATGCACGGGTTTACCGAAAAAAAGGTCTTATCTGTGGTGTTACTAACAATAAGCCAAAATTTTATACTTTTTGCAAAAAGTTCTCTATTAACAAACTTAGAGACACTAAAATACAAAACAGGGAGAGTAACGACGATTTGAATCAAAATATTTTAATTGGTATAGCCCTTATTATTATTGCTCTTTTGCTCTCTTCTTTTAGCCCTTTTGTAGCCCTGTTTTTTGTTCTAATTGTTATTTTTGTTTATACTTATTTTAGAAAGCAAGAAAAAGATGCCGAAATTATAAGAAAAGTAGGATTGCCGTATTATATTTACACACTTGCGGCAGTTCATGTGGTTAAAAATAAAACAAAAAAGAGTTATAATGATAAGACAATTATTGAACAATTTTTAATTTCGCAAATTGGCTACAAATCAACAGAGTATGCTTTGGGATTTTATAAAAAGGAGAGTTTAAACAACACCATAGATTTAGAATTTTTATCATCTCTGATAAAAGAGAAGTTGCCTCCCAAAGAAGCTGTTTTCTTATTTGATAGATTATTTGCTTTGGCTATTTTTGACAGTTATCAAGACGCAAACAACTCAGTATTTCGCAAATTATCATATTATTTTGGACTAAGCAAAGGACAATTTGATTTTATTAGAGCAAAAAAAATACAATACGAAAAAAAACGAAAGCAAAAACAGTATCAATCTAAGAATAAGGCAACAAATAATCCGCCAAAAACATATAACTTAGATAAATATTACAAAATTATTGGAGTTCCGAAAACTGCCAGCAAGGAAGAAATAAAAAAAGCATATCGCAAATTAGCACACAAATATCACCCCGACAAGAACACAGGAAACGAAGAGGAATTGACCAAAAAATTTCAGGAAATATTAAATGCGTATAGCAAAATAATTAAGATGTGCTAAGGTTTAAACTTGGAATTATCAAAAAAAACAAGTAACTTTGCAAACCAACCTAATCACAATGATTTGGACAATAACAACCATTAAAAAATAATTATTCAATAATTTACTGATTTAAAAAATATTTTTTTACTTTTGCAATCAATAAAATTTAATGATTTTTATAAAAAAAAAGAAAATATGAAAAAATAAAAAACTTTTAAAATAAAAGCGTTAGCTTATAATCTTGTCTTAGGAAATCACCAATTTCAAAATACATACAAGAAATAAGAACGACGTTCACGCCTCTGGCGTGGACTGTCCTTATTTGTATGTGTGGGTGTTTGGTGATACCTCTAAGACGGATAAAGTTACAGTTCCACGCTTTTTTTATATCTAAATTTTAATTTAAACCAGACCTCTAAAATTAGAGCATAAAAACTGGACGTTTTCGTAATTCACAGATATT
>JAOZQN010000826.1 GCA_029932195.1 Bacteroidales bacterium
AAAATTAAATATTCTTAAACTTTGAAAAATTGTTATCCCAGATTTATCATCATATTTTTCTATAATTGGATTATTGGATTTTAAATTAGAGAATTTATCCTCCGCCAATTCTGGTAGCATCTTGTGTATATTAAGAAGGTCTGTTATCCAGATATTACCATTGCTATCTTCTGCCATATTTTTTATTGAACCTGGTTTTATTCCTTTTATTATTCCATTATCCTCCCATGACTGATTATTGTAGTCCCACCATATTGATGATAAATTATTCCTTTCGCCTATATATACAACATTGGGAGAATTTTTAGATTGAAAAATACTATATGCCGTATAATCCGATATTTTTAATTTTATTTTGTCGTCTTCTATTTCAAACACTCCTTTTTTGGTAGCTACTAATAATTTTTGTTTTTGAGAAGAACCATCTGTATAATTAAAAATGAGAAATTTCCACGACCACGAATTAAAATCTGAAATTTTATGAAATCGGTTTAATTTGTGTGACTGCGTAAAACTTAAAGTGTCCAAATAGTAAACACCATTCGATGAACAATATATAGCCTACCTTTATATCTAATAATATCGTTCACAGTTTCGGCGGGTTCAAATAAATCTTTGTCCCAAATATTAGTTTCTGAATCAGTTTCAATTTTAACAATTCCATTGTTTGTGCATAACCATAAAACCCCGTCAAATTCTTTAGCACAAAAAACTCTATTACTTTTCATTTCAGCACATTTATTTATCAATTGAACAGGTTTTATACCAGGAGTTGTTATTAATGCTCCACCATTTTTTGTTGCAAAAACATAATTTCCATTGCTTAACTGCGAACCATTATAAATCCCATTTTTAGTAAAAAAAGAATTTAATTCTGTATCCAATTTCTTTACTTTATTTCCAGAAGAGCTATTATCTGTATCAAGCAACCACAAACCACCTGCAACCATTCCCAATAATATCTGATTTTTAGAATAAGGCATTATTGATAAAATATTTTGACCTTTTATCTTATCTGTGCCAGGAACATAGTTAAGTGAGTCTCCTATTAGATGTCGCAGTCCTTTCCCTAAATCATATACATAAAAACGATTGTTTACATATTCGGCTTTTATAAATTTGTTATCTGCTTTCCAAACAGTAAAAATGGAATCTTTAGAATTAAGATTATGGGCTGTCGGGTTGTATTTAATTACATATTTGTCGGTAGAAAATAAGATACCTTCTGGCGTTGCAAAACAAAACCAAACCGACTTAAAATCCAAATACATTGAATCAAGTTCCACACTAAGAGAATGATACAACATTTCACCAGATTTATCTGGAGCAAGATAGCCAAACTCCCTTGCACTTCCAACATACACCCTCCCTGAGTCATCAACTGCAAGTGTGCGAACCACAGTTTCATTTGGTAACGAAATCAATTTCCAATTTTTACCGTCGTATTCCAGAACGCCATTTACATTTGCAAAATACATAACACCCCGCAAATCTTGTGCTACGTCCCAGTTTTGTTTATGCCACCCATAATCTTTTTTTGTATATAATTTCATTATGGGTCGTCCCATTTCTTGAGCACAAACATTAAAAAAGAAGCTCGTAAAAAAGATTAAGATTATTAGTATTGTATATTTTTTCATAATCATTTTTAATTTAATGATGTGTTTTTACAATCTAAAAGATTGTTTATACTAATTTAGTATGCGTCCACAAAGTCGGGATTTTCACAAATTAGACCTACAATATTTTTGCAACTCGTTTATTCGTAGCCCACGATTATCATCGTGGGTTATCAATAGGTCGTCCTTACGGACTTTATGGATATACACTAATTTAGTGTGCGTCCATAAAGTCGGCTATTTTACAAATTAGACCTACAATATTTTTGCAACTCGTTTATTCGTAGCCCACGATGATAATCGTGGGTTATCAATAGGTCGTCCTTACGGACTTTATGAATACACACTAATTAAAGTTTTACTCCCAACAAAGTTATATCATCACGTTGTTCTGTTCCGTCCATCCAATTGTCAAGTTCTTTGGATAAAATTTTATACTGCATGTCAAGATTTTTCGTTAAGTTTTGTTCTAAAACAGAAATTAATTTTGCTGTTCCATATTTTTTACGTTCGTAATTGTTTTGGTCTATAAAACCGTCTGAACTTAAATAAATAATGCTACCATTTTCAAGTTCCAATTCTTGAGTTGTAAAATTAACAATATTACTTTTAACA
>JAOZQN010000222.1 GCA_029932195.1 Bacteroidales bacterium
TAAAAAAATCCGTGAAAAATCCGTTCAATCTGCGTTATCCGTGTTCCTATTAATCTGACAAATATATATTAGGAAGTAAAACACCTAAAATTCAGTGATTTATAATTTCAACAAAATCCGTTGTAATCAGAAATCTTAATTTACAATAAGTGCAATGAGACATGCTCATTGTGTTTCTAAAATTTGTATTCAACGCCGAATTTGGCAAAGAGATGTTTTTCAGAGTGGACTCAAAATTTTCATTTACAAGAGCAAATTCAAACCTTAAATATTTTGAAAACCTTGATATTTAGGTTTTTAATTCTCAACTCTAAATTTTTTACTCCTTTCGTCTTGTTCTTTCTTTTATTAATAAATTTAACTCACGGCTTGTTTGTCCTTCTACCGAAGTGTTTTCTTGCGTTCTTCGTAGTAGATATGGAACTACCTGTTTTATAGGACCATATGGAGTATATTTTGCGACATTGTAGCCCGCTTCCGATAAATTATAACTTATATTATCACTCATTCCGTATAGTTGCGAAAAATAACAACGAAAATCGTCTTTTGGAATATTATGTTCTTGCATTAAATCTACAAGATATTGGCTACTATCCTCATTATGAGTGGCATTGAATATGCTAATTTTATCAATATTTTCTATGGAATATTTTAGAGCAAGATTGTAATCCTTGTCTGTTGTTGCTTTGTCTGGTTGAATTGGGTCTTTGTATCCTAATTTTTTGGCACGTTCTCGTTCTTTTTCCATGTATGCTCCTCGCACAAATTTTATCCCAATAAAAAAGTTACCTTCAATAGATTTTTGATGTAAATCTTTCAAAAAATCAAGTCTATCTGTTCTATACATTTGCAAAGTATTGAAAACAATAGCTTTTTCTTTGTTGTATTTTACCATCATTTTAAAAATAACTTCGTCTATAAACTTCTGATACGCATAATCTTCTGCATCTATCATAAGTGGAATATTATTTTTAAAAGCTGCCGCTGACAGTCGATCTATTCGGTCTATAAATTTATCGGCTTCAACCTTCTCTTCTTCATTAAGTTCTTCATCTGTGCTACATTTTGATAGAATTTTTCCTGAAGCAAACGCAGTTGGTTTAAAAACACCAAAAGGAACATTTTTATCTTTTCCAGCATTTTCAAATGTTCTTATTGTTTCTAATAATGTTGCTTCTATAACCTCCTCGTCTTCACCTCCTTCTACAGAATAATCCAAAATGGTTTTCATATTATGCTTCTCCATCCTTCTAACTAGAGGAATACAAGACTCTATGGTTTCTCCACCCACAAAATGGTTGTAAACAGTTGGTTTAACAGCCCAGCCAATTGGAAAATGAATACCCAACGCTACATTTGTGAAAAAACCTCCAACATTAACAAGCGTATTATTACCAATAAGTTTGAACAAATAATATGCTTTTTTTAAATCACTATCGCTTTTTATTTTAAAAGCTATTTCTGTGTTATCAAATGATATTTTCATATAGAAATAATTACATAAATAGTTAGTTACTACAATCTTAATTAAATTACAGAGCAAATATTTAATCTTTTTTTCTAATAAACAAATATTAAGTTATTTTATTTATTTATTGGTCTATTTGTGCATTTAATAACCTATATATTTATTTATTAATCAGATTATTATGTGTATTTATGATTTTAAGCAGTAAATTTTAATCTGCTGCTTTTTTCGAAAAAGAAAATAGGAATTTTTGACTACCCACGTAAAGTTGGATAAAGCAGATTTAGAATGTATTGGTTTAGTTTATTTGACACTGTTAAAAAAACAAAACGCTTAAAGATTGCTACGCAATGCTTTAAGGATTTGTTTTTTTTATTCAAAAATCCTTTACGTGGGTAGCCTAATTTTTTAATTTATCTTTGAGTAAATTAAAAAAATAGGACATTGAAAGTCTTGATAAAAAGTTTATTTTAATCTTTCTTTAAAAGGTAAGAACGTCATAAAATCTGCGTGATGCACAATGTATGCTTCGGTAGTTCTTTTTACCATATTTCCTTCGCCCGCATGTGTGGCTATAATATGACAAACTTCTGCTGGCACTCCACACTCTTCTGCAAGTGAGACTCCTGAGAATGGATGTCGTAGATATTTTCCATATTTTCCTTGATACGATTTTCCTTCCTCGTCTAATTCGTATTCCAATAGTTTACCCACATCGGCAAGTATTGCTCCAGCAATTAGCACGTCCATATTTACTGGTAAGTCTTCTTTGAAAAAATCATTCATTTTTTTCCCACTTTCCAAGGCTATATGAACTACCGCCACTTTGTGCGTCATAAAACTAACCTTCATGTCTGGTCCTGCAAGCAAGGTAAATGGTATTGTTTTTAGGTCTTCACCAGTTAATACACTTCTCTCTAAAGCGAGATCCCAAGTTTTTGCAACTTTTTCACGAAGTTCCTCATTTTCTATCCACAATAACTCTTCTCCCCACAAATTTTTTACTTTTTCTGTCATTTTTTATTTATTTTTTATGTTCTTAAAATGTTTTTTTAATAATTTAAAAAAGTTTTCAACATATTACTAACAAAAAGATTATCAATAAAATAGATAAAATATGCTTAAAATTAAGTAGTTATATAAACAGCTCTTAATTTATTAATTATCAGATAAATACATCTGATAATTGTTTTTTCTATATTATTACTGGACAAAGGTAAAAATAAAATTTTATTAAAAAAAATTTGTTTTATTAAATATATGTATGTATTTTTGTAAAGTTTTATTTACATAAAGTTTTTTACTCCTCTAAAATACAAATTATTATGAAAGGTCTATTTTTATATTTATTTATGCCAATAATATTGGTAATGCTTTCTCCATCAAGCAAGAATTATGATAAATTTTATTCTTCTGGAATGGAACGTTTTAATGAGGGGAGTTATATACAGGCAAAGAATAATTTTGTAGCTGCCAAAATTGAAAAGTTATCGGAAAAACAAACAGAAGATATTGATAATATGATAGTTACTTGTTTGATTTGTGATAGCTTATTGGAAATAGCTGATAATAAGTATGGTAATGAGGAGTATAGAATAGCTTCTGTTTATTATAATAAAATACTGGATTACAATACTGAAGACGATGAATGCCGGAGTCAAATAAAATTTTGTGAACGAAAATATGACCCACTTGAAAGCATGGCATTTGTAATGGGTGGAGATTTTATTATGGGGACTTTAGAATATGGATTCAATGAAGATAATGATGAACACGTAGTTAATTTAGGTAGTTTTTATATTGATAGATATGAAGTAACAAATACAGAGTTTCTTTATTTTATAGAAACAGTAGAGGAAAAAGATGTATTAAGATTTATTGATTTAGAAGACGATGAATGTAAAATTAAAAGAGACGGAAATCGTTTTTATGTAGTTGATGGTTATGAAAATTATCCTGTAGTAAAAGTAAATTGGTATGGTGCAGATGCTTATGCTAAATCTGTTGGTAAACGATTGCCTACCGAAGCAGAATGGGAATATGCCGCAGGAGGAGGAAAATATAGAAAGAATTATAAATATAGCGGAAGTAATTTCGTAGAAGAGGTTGCAAATTGTAAAATAGATCTTAATAATATAGGGTGTTCACCAGTAGGTTCAAAAAAACCAAATGAATTAGGTATTTACGATATGACAGGAAATGTTTGGGAATGGTGCGAAGACTGGTATTCTGAAAATTATTATCTATATTCTCCATTTACAAATCCAATATTCATAAACGATACAGACAGTAGAGTAATAAGGGGAGGAGGTTACACTGCCACACCAGAACGAAGCAAAATAACTCATCGCAACATGGACAAACCTACTGCACAACAAAAAAGCTACGGATTTAGATGCGTTAAAGATGTTAAATAAAGAACTTTCACATAACAAAATAAAACATGTCAATACTTAATTGTGTTTGACAGGTTTTTATTTTTTTGGTATTTTATTTTAAGAAAAGCATTCAAAATCAAACACTAATTTTGAGTTGGTAAATCCACATTATAATGTAATCCTATGCTTTTCTTTCGTCTTTTTGCCATTTTTATAATTAGAAATGCAACATTTATAGAGTTTCTAAGCTCACATATTTTTGGAGAGAGTATTGATTTATTATATAGCTCTTCTGTTTCTTTATGAATAATTGAAAGTCTTTTCAAAGCTCTTTTAAGACGAATATTAGACCTTACAATTCCAACATAATTAGTCATTATTTGTTCTAATTCTTTGTATTCCTGAGTAATAAGAATCATCTCTTCTGGGAGTGTTAATCCATAATCGTCCCAGTTGTTAATTATTGTATTAAATTTTATATCTTTAATTAAATCCTTAGCCTCCATTGCCGAGTTGTGTGCAAAAACAATTGCTTCCAAGAGTGAGTTAGAAGCCAATCTGTTAGCTCCATGCAAGCCTGTGTAGGCACTTTCGCCACCTGCATATAAATGTTTGATTGTAGTTTTTCCAGCTTTATTTACTTTTATGCCTCCACACAAATAATGTGCTGCTGGAACAATTGGTATTGGATTTTTTATTATATCAATATCCAAGTTCAAGCATTTTTTATAAATATTAGGAAAATGGTTAATAAGTTCGGTAAAATTTAAACCCGTAGCATCTAAATAAACAAATTCATCTCCACTAATTTTCATTTCTGTATCTATTGAACGAGCCACAATATCACGGGGAGCAAGGCTTCCTCGTTTATCGTATTTTTTCATGAACTTTTCGCCATTCTGATTTTTTATTACAGCTCCAAATCCTCGCATTGCTTCGGTTATCAAAAAAGAAGGACGCTCTCCAGGATTATACAAAGACGTTGGGTGAAATTGCACAAATTCCATATTTTCAATAACAGCTTTTGCTCTGTATGCCATTGCAATTCCGTCTCCTGTGGCTATATTTGGATTTGTGGTTACATTATAGATATTACCAATTCCGCCAGTTGCAATATAAGTGATTTTTGAAATAATAGTTTCAATTTTATTATTTTTCATATCCATTACATAAGCTCCATAGCACTCAATATCAGTGGTATCCCTTGTAATAATTTCTCCCAAATGATGTTGTGTAATTATATCTACTGCAAAGTAATGTTCTTTAATTAAAATATTTGGGTGTTTTTTTACCTGTTCAATCAGGCTACGTCCAATTTCTTGTCCTGTAATATCTTTATAGTGTAAAATTCTATTTTCCGAATGCCCACCTTCTTTTGCCAAATCGTATTCTCCGTTATTTTTTTTGTCAAAATTAGTTCCCATTTCTATCAATTCCTTTATGCGAGCAGGAGCATCTGATACAACCATTTCCACTATTTCTCGCTTGCTCATATTTCCGCCAGCAATGAGAGTATCGTTTATATGCTTCTCATAAGAATCTGACTTATAAGTAACAGCAGCAATACCTCCCTGTGCATAACGAGTATTTGATTCTGGGAGTTCTGTTTTTGTAACAATACAAACCTTTCCATAGTTAGCAACTTTTAAGGCATAACTAAGCCCTGCCAAACCTGAACCGATAACTAGGAAATCTACTCTTTTTTGCATTTTCTTAATTTTAATTAAAGTAAGTTGCAAATATAAACTATTAAATTATTGATAAAAAATATTTTTTTGTTTATATAGATAAAAACTTTAAATTTGCGTTTTAGTTATTGTTTAAAATGGTAATTACTGTAAAAATTGATTAATGCCAAAATTAAAATCTAAAATAAGTTTCAAAAATAAATATATAATAATATTTGCAACCTTACCAATGTTTGCAATACTTTATTCTTTTTCCAATTTAGACTATACACTTCCTCTTACAATAATATCTGGAATAATTAGTATTATTTTTTTGTTTAGTAAAAATACACATTATAATAAAGAATCTGCTATATTTTATTTTATTTTTAGATATTTTATACATAATTGAAGATAAATCTAATATTTTTATTGAACATTCTAATTTTTATTTTTTATCATCTTTATTATTATTTTTATTGATTCTTATATTAAAAAAAGAAAAAATCATTCTCTCAAAAAAAATCATTACTATTTTTCTTTTTCTATTAATTACAAGTCTTATTCTACTTTTTTTTTATTTAGAAATAACATTTACAATATTTATAATAGTTTATCTAATTATAATTTTTTTCATATCGTTTTATATTCAAATAAAAGTCTTTAAATATACAAAAATAGAGGTGCAGAAAGAAAAACAAAGATTAAAAATAGAAGAGATAAAAAGTTTTTATAAAAATAACACTTCCTATTATTTGCATAAAATTAAGAATAAATTACTGCCACTTAAACTCTTAATAAGAACAGCTGAAATAGAACCAGATTTGAAAGAAGACATACAAAATTATATAAAACAAATTCAAGGCACAATTAACGAATTTTATCAATTAGATGAATTATACAAAAAACAATCTTTTATTTTAAAAGATTTTACTAACTCTTTTGAACTTTTTCATAAAGCAGAACTAAAACAGAATAAAATAAAATTTGAATTTGTTTATAAAAAAATCTCTCCAGAAACCTTAATAAATATTCCTTTTCACACTTTTCATTCTATAAACGAAATTTTATTTGATAATTCTTTTGAGGCTTTTAAAAATGTTACTCGTAAAGAAATAGCTGTTTTTATAAGCCAAAAAGATAGTATTTTAATAATAGAATTTTGCGACACAGGTGTTGGAATTGATAAAAAGACACAAGAAAAAATATTTAAAACTAAATTTACAACAAAAAAAGAGGGGAAAGGAATTGGCTTACTACATGTAAAAACTATTATTGACAATTTGAATGGAAAAATAACACTCAAAAATTCTAATGAAGAATTTAAAACTATTTTTGAAGTGCAAATTCCTTTAAGAGATAAAATAAATAAAAAAATATGACACATTCTGTATTAATAATTGATGATGAGAAAGATATTCCGAAAGAATTAAAAAAAGTTTTTAATCTGGAACGTCCTAATATAAATGTTTATATAGCATCGGAAGAAGAAGAAATAATGCGAAAAATAGAAAATTTGTATTATAATATAGCAATAGTAGATTTAAGAATGGACGAATTTAAAATTGACGGTATTGATATAATTGAAAAAATATTAGATGTAAATCCATTTGCAAAAATAATTGTAATGTCTGGTTATTTGCCCAGTTTTAAAGAAGGGCTTAATATTATAAAAAAAAGTGGGAAAATTATAGATATAATTGATAAGTTAGACGAAAATTTTATAGATAAAATATTTGAAGCCTCTGATAATATTATTTCTGAATACGAAAAAAATCCGTCCTTAAACCAAAAATTATTAGAACATCTTTATGCAGACGCTCTTATGGAAGAAGATAATAATTTGAAAGGCTCTAAATTTGAGCAGTTTACAAATACACTTTTTTCTCAAATGGGGTTTACACATATATCAAAACACAACAAAGATAAAAGTCTCAACGAAGTAGATTTAATTATTAGAAACGAAATTAATGACCTATTTTTTCAAAAATTATCACCGTATATTCTCGTAGAATGTAAGAATACAAATAAAAAAGTTGGTAAAAATGATTTTATTCAGTTTTATTCTAAACTTGAAAACACAAATGGATTGTCAAATTTTGGAGTTCTTATTACTTCAAATACAATTGCAAGAACAACTTATATTGAAGCTGTTAGAACTGCAAAACAAAAAGAAAAAATAATTTTTATAGACCGAAAAGAAATAAAAAAACTAATAGAAACAGACAATAAATTAGACCTTTTTAAACAGATAATTGACCAGCAAGTAAAAGATAATTAAGAAAATAATAAAACTAAATAAAAATGGAAAATAACTTAAACATATACAATACATTAACTAGATCGAAAGAGAAATTTGAACCACACACACCACCACATGTTGGCATGTATGTTTGTGGACCAACAGTTTATGGCGATGCACATCTTGGACATGCAAGAGCCTCAATATCATTTGACATTGTTTTCCGATATTTAAAATATATTGGATATAAAGTTCGGTATGTCAGTAATATAACAGATGTAGGACATCTTGAAAACGATGCAGACGAAGGTGAAGATAAGATTGCAAAAAAAGCAAGATTAGAGCAATTAGAGCCAATGGAAATTGTGCATCATTTTACAAATAGGTATTATGAAAATATGAACATGCTTAATATTGAACGACCAAGCATAGAGCCACGTGCGAGTGGACACATTCCCGAACAATTAGAAATGGTGCAAGAAATTTTCAAAAATGGTTTTGCTTACGAAAGTAATGGCTCTGTTTATTTTGATGTTAAAAAATATAACGAAAAACACAACTACGGAAAATTATCTGGACGAAAAATAGAAGACCTTTTAGAAACTACTCGCCAACTTGAGGGACAATCTGAAAAAAGAAATTCTTTTGATTTTGCTCTTTGGAAAAAAGCCGATACAAGACACATAATGAGATGGAAATCAGAATGGAGCGATGGATTTCCTGGCTGGCATTTAGAATGTTCTGCTATGGGAATGAAATATTTGGGCAAAAAATTTGATATTCATGGAGGCGGACTGGACTTGCAATTTCCACATCACGAATGTGAAATAGCTCAATCGGTTGCTGCAAATGGTGAAGAGGCTGTTAAATACTGGATGCACAATAATTTAATTACCATTGATGGTAAAAAAATGAGCAAATCGCTCAATAATTTCATCACACTTTACGACATGTTTTCTGGTGAAAATAATCTACTTGAAAAAGCATATAGTCCAATGACTATCAGGTTTTTTATTCTGCAAGCACATTATAGAAGTCCACTGGATTTTTCTAATGAGGCACTAAAAGCTGCGGAAAAAGGCTACGCAAAATTAATGACTGGAATAAAAACATTAAATAAATTAGAAGCAACAGGCGATTCTGATTTTGATGTGAAAGATTTTGCAAAAAAATGCTTCAAAGCATTAGACGACGATTTTAATACACCTATATTAATAGCGAATTTATTTGATGGAATTAAACACATAAATTCTATCGCCGCAGGCAAAGAAAAAATAGAAGCAAATGATTTATTCCTTCTTCAAAATTTATATAATGATTTGGCTTTAACTGTTCTTGGGTTACAGAAAGAAGAGGAAAGCAAAGAAGACTCCAAAGTTTTGGATAATGTTATTGATTTATTATTAAATATTAGACTTGATGCCAAAAAGAATAAAGATTTTGCTACTTCCGACAAAATAAGAAATCAACTTACAGAAATGGGAGTTATTGTAAAAGATAAAAAAGATGGTTTTGAATGGGAAATTAAATAATAAATGTATTTTTGTTCAATGAAAAAAAATAATTTAAAAATAATAGCAGGAATACTTTGGCTACTTGTAGGTATAATGCTTATTAGTAGAGCAATATCGTGGATTTTAGAAATTCCAAATGGTTGGTTAATTATTTCTATTTTATTGGGATTACTTATTGGATTTGCAAAATACTATATGGTTTTTAAGAAAGTAAGTCTCAAAAATATAAATAGGATTTCTAGTTTTAAAGAAGAGAAAATAAGTATTCTAAAATTATATTCTCCAAAATCATATTTGATGATTGTTGTAATGATAGTTGGAGGAATTACTCTCCGACATTTAGAATTTATCCCAAAATATACATTATTTCCAGTATATTTAGGAATAGGAATAGCAATGATATTAGGAAGTTTCTTATTTTTTCGTTTAAAAAAGTTATAAGTAATGAATAATTAATAATGAACAATGAATAATTTTGTGGACACCTGA
>JAOZQN010000223.1 GCA_029932195.1 Bacteroidales bacterium
GGATACAAATTTTAAAAACGGAGTTTACTCACTGTAAATGAGTATTTTAAAATTTGTATCCAACGCCGAGTTTGGCAAAAAGACACTTGTCGGAGGGGACTCAAAGATTAAAATTTTTAATAAATAGCAAATACATTATAAATAAACGAAAAACTCATAATAATAATATAAAACTCGTAATGACTAATAATTTTGAAATAGTAGTAAAAACTCTAGCTGAACTTGAACCAGTTTTGGAGCAAGAACTTAAAGATATTGGAGCAGAAAACATAAAACAAGGCAATCGCATGGTTAGTTGTGAAGGTAATAATGAAATTTTATATAAAATAAATTATGAAAGCCGAACAGCTCTAAGGGTCTTAAAACCAATAACTACTGTAAAAGCAAATAATCCTGATGAATTGTACAAAGAAGTAAAAAAAATCCCTTGGGAGAATTTTTTGAATAACGAAAATACTTTTGCAATTAATAGTCGTGTATATTCCGATGTGTTTCATCATTCTAAATTTGTAACTCTAAAAACAAAAGACGCAATTGTGGATAGGTTTAGAGACCAAACAGGTGAACGCCCATCAATTGATACAAAAAATCCAGATATTAGAATAAATATTTTTATCCAAAATGATGTTTGTAATATTTCGCTTGATAGCTCTGGCGACCCTTTATACAAAAGGTCTTACAAAGAAAAACTTGGTATGGCTCCCCTCAACGAAGTGCTTGCCGCTGGTATGATCCTACTCTCTGGCTGGGATAAAAAGACTGATTTTGTGGATTTTATGTGCGGAGCAGGAACTCTCGTTGTAGAAGCAGGAATGATTGCATTAAATATTCCACCACAATTAAATAGAGAAAATTTTGCATTCAAAAATTGGAAAGATTTTGACGAAGATTTATGGCATAAAGTAAAAGAAAATGCTAAATCTAAAATTAAAAAAGAAGACGATGTAGAATGTCATATTTTTGCATCAGATATTTCCTTAAACGCTATTATGCAAACAAGAAATAATGTAAAAAATGTTTTTCATGAGCAGATTTTTACCATAAAAAAATCACCTTTTGATAAATTAGAATTGCCAGACTCTGCTAAGCATATTGTAATAAATCCACCTTATGGAGAGAGATTGCAAAAAACGGATACAAATTTGTTATACAAAAAAATAGGAGATGAGTTAAAAACAAAATACTCGGGTTCGGAAGCATGGATTTTGGGAGGAAACTTGCAAGCAGTGAAAAAAATAGGACTACGACCTTCTAAAAAAATTACTCTATTCAATGGAGCAATTGAATGCAAATATTTAAAATATGAAATGTATAGAGGAAGTAAGAAAATAAAAGATAAAAATTAAAAATTGTTTATCTTAAGACTTATAGAACTAAGAATTAAATGTCTATATAAACAAATTATGCTTTTTTTTTTATTGTTCTGCAATTTTTTATAAATTTCAAAATAAAATAAATTTAAAATAAAATAAAATAAATTTTAATTTTAATTTTATTTTAATACCTTTGTTTTTTGTGAATAAAAAAACCTTTAATAAGTTAAAAAAGTTTTTTTTAAAATAATAGAGAAATTATAATACCTTAATTGTGAGGGATAAAGTTACTCATTGTTTATTAACTTATAAAAACGAATAAGTCCAAATTAATGACTATAGATTTAGACAGTATATATAAGCAGTTTCAGAAAAAGAATACACTTTGTTCCTACAAAGGTGTAATGAGCTCTGATTTAGTGGAACAAAACCTAAATAATATAGAAGAAAAAATATTAACTGAAAATAAAAAGATAAAAAGAAAGATATATTATGTATCCGTAGAAACTTTACAGAACTTATTTCATCATGCAAATACTCCAAAAGAGTTTGAGGGAGTGGATATTGATAAAAGATTTTCAATGTTTATTTTTTCTAAACTAAAAGAAGATTTTTTTGAATTGACTACAGGAAATTTTGTTAATAAGAAAACTATGCAATTCTTAAAATCCAGAATTGGACAACTTAATTTCTTGGAAAAAGGAGAGCTTAGAATATTATACAAAAGAATTTTAAATAATGAGGAGTTCTCTAAAAAAGGAGGAGGAGGACTTGGCATGATAGATATTCTAAGAAAAACAGGAAATAAATACGAATATAGTTTTGTGGAATATAATGAAAACTTCTACTTTTTTACACTAACAATAAAAATAACATAAATAATTAAAAAACAAAAATAACCAATGGACGCAATTAAAAAACAAGGCTCACAAAAAACACCTACCATAAATTTTGATGCTGAAGAAGCAAAAATAGAAATGAAAGGACGTTCTATTCCCGAAAATGCAATAGAGTTTTATAAACCTCTTGTTGCTTGGTTAGATGAATATGCAAATACAGCAAAAGGACTTACAGAAGCCAATATTCAATTAGAATATTTTAATACAAGCTCGTCTAAGTGTATTTTAGATGTCTTCAAAAAATTAGAAGTTATTAATCAAAAAGAAGACAGTGAAGTAATTATCAATTGGTTCTACGAAGAGGATGACGAAGATATGCTCGAAGCTGGTGAAGACTATCAATCAATATTAAAAATACCTTTCAAAATGATTGAAATGGAAGAGTAGTTTTTTAATGAATAATGAATAATGAATAATTTTTCGCAATGCGACTTATAAATTATGTAGGCGAAAGCCAATTATTCATTATTCATTGTTCATTGTTCATTGTTTTGGCTTTTTCATTATAGCATATATCTCAAAAATAAATCCTGCAAGGACTACAACAGGAGCTATAACTATCCTTCTGATGCTGAAAATTTCATTTTCATTGAATACATCTGGGTCGGTAGTGCCACCACCAGCCATTAGTACAAAACCTAAAACTATTACCGCAAAACCAATTGCAAGTAGTATATAGTTTTCTTTTCCAAAAGCAAATCCTACCGAATTTTTATTTTCTTGTTCCATTTTTTTTAGTTTAAAGTTATCAAGTTAAAAGTTATCAAATTAAAAGTTTGTAAAGTTATAAGTTTTTGAATTTTTAAATAGGATAACTACATTTTCTGAATGCAAAAGTAATTTTATTTTGTAAAATAAAAAACAAAAATTTTTAAAATAGCTAGTTTTTTATACTTTTGCAGACTTTGAATTAAGTTAAGGCTTTACATTAAGTAAAGTTTTAACTAAAAAACATCTTTTTTATAAAATTAATGAAAGACGAATATAACAACGAAATTACAGAAGAAAATCAATTAGAGCAAGAAGAGCATATAATAAAATCAGTTTCAGGGATGTATAAGAACTGGTTTTTGGACTATGCTTCTTATGTTATTTTGGAACGTGCTGTGCCACATGTTTACGATGGCTTTAAGCCAGTACAACGTCGTATTATGCACGCAATGAAACGATTAGATGATGGTAGATACAATAAAGTTGCCAACATTGTAGGTTTCACCATGCAATACCACCCACATGGCGATGCTTCCATTGCCGATGCTCTCGTTCAACTTGGACAAAAAGATTTACTAATTGATACTCAGGGTAACTGGGGAAATATTTATACCGGAGATCGTGCTGCCGCTTCACGATATATTGAGGCAAGACTCACAAAATTTGCATTAGATGTAGTTTTTAATCCAAAAACTACTCAATGGAAAATGTCTTACGATGGTAGGAATAAAGAGCCAATAAATCTTCCTGTAAAATTCCCTTTACTTTTGGCACAAGGCGTTGAAGGAATTGCAGTTGGACTCGCTTCAAAAATTCTTCCACATAATTTTATTGAACTAATAGATGCATCTATTAAATATTATAAAAATGAGGAATTTATTTTATATCCAGATTTTTTGACGGGTGGATTTATAGATATTTCTAAATACAACGATGGACTTCGTGGCGGAAAAGTGCGTGTGCGAGCTAAAATTCTAAAAAGCGATGATAACAAACAGCTTATTGTTAGCGAATTACCTTTTGGGAAAAATACTGGTTCGCTTATAGATTCTATTGTTTCGGCAAATGATAAGGGCAAAATTAAAATTAAAAAAGTAGATGATAAAACATCTGATAAAGTTAGAGTTATAATCACTCTTCTGCCCGGAACAGATTTAGACCAAACAATTGATGCTCTTTATGCTTTTACAGATTGCGAAATCTCTATTTCCTCAAATGTTTGTGTTGTAGATGAAGACAAACCTCGTTTTATTACTGTTACTGAGATACTTAAAATATCAGCAGACAAAGCTCTTGCTCTTTTAAAAGAAGAATTGCAAATAAGATTAGGTGAACTTGCCGAAGCATGGCATTTTTCTTCATTAGAAAAAATATTTATAGAAAATAGAATTTATATAAAAATAGAAGATTGTGAAACTTGGGAAGAAATTATTACAACAATAGATAAAGGTTTGGACCCATTTAAAATACTGTTAAACAGAGTAGTAACAAGAGATGACATAACCAAATTAACCGAAATTAAAATAAAAAGAATTTCTAAATACGATGCTTTTAAAGCCGATAAATTAATAAAATCGTTAGAAGAGGAAATTGAAAAAGTGAAGTATAATTTGGCTCATATTGTTCAATATACTATTGATTATTTTTTGAGAATTAAAGAAAAATATTCAAAAGGAAGGGAACGAAAAACCGAAATCCGAAATTTTGATGAAATAATTGCATCTAATGTTGCTATTGCTAATAAAAAATTATATGTAAATAGAAAAGAAGGATTTGCAGGAATGGAACTCAAAAAAGAAGAATTTGTTGCAGACTGCTCTGATATTGACGATGTTATAGTTTTCAGAAAAGATTGTTCGTATTTTATTACAAAAATATCGGATAAGTTTTTTATAGGAAATAAAATTATCCACATAGCCATTTTAAAACGCAACGATACTCGTACTATTTACAATGCAGTTTACCGAGACGGAAAATCTGGCAGAGCTTATATCAAACGCTTTGCAGTAAAGGCAGTTACACGAGATAAAGAATATTCTTTATCTAAAAGTGATAAAAGTTCGGAAATATTATATTTTTCTGCAAATCCGAATGGTGAGGCAGAAACAATTTTTGTAAAATTAAAACCAAAACCAAGAATACGAGTTAAAGAATGGAAATTTGAATTTGGTGAAATTGCCATAAAAAACAGAAGTGCTCAAGGAAATATTTTAACCAAACATGCTGTACATAAGATTACTTTGAGTGAAAAAGGAATCTCTACACTTGGAGGCGAAAAAATTTGGTTCGATGAAAGCACTTATCGTTTGAAAAAAGAAGAAACAGAAACAAGCAAATATATTGGTGAGTTTTCGGCAGAAGATAAAGTGCTTGTTGTCAGAAATACAGGACATTACAGAACTACTTCTACGGAAGTGAGCAACCATTTTCAAAGAGATTTAACTTATATCGAAAAATTTAATGACAAAAAAATATATAATGCAATATATTATAATGCCGAACAAAAATATTATTATCTAAAACGATTTCCTTTTGACGGCATAGATAACGAGCAGTCGTTTATTGGCGAGCATGAAAAATCGTTTTTAGTGGAAATTATAGATGTTGAAAATCCATTTATTGAAATAAAATTTGGAGGAGCAGATAAAATGCGAGATCCAGAAGTAATTATTGCAGACGATTTTATAAAAGTGAAATCTATTGCTGCAAGAGGCAAAAGACTAACAACTTACAAAGTCTCAAAAGTTAAATTCATTAAACCCAAAGAACCAGAAAAAAAAGAAATAATTGAAGTTCCAGAAAATAAAAAAGTGGAAGAGTTAGAATTTGAAATAATTAGACCAGAAGAAGAAAAAACAATATTTGATTAGAAAAAACTGGTATAAAATTGATTATAAAAGTATTCACTTGTCAAGTGTTTTTTTTTCTCATAAAAACTTAGTAATATCAAACTTTAAATTTAAAATGGATAGTATTTATTTTAAATTAGTTTACAGTCAAATATTGTGATGAAATATAATTTAACAATACACAGTAGAGACGTTGCATGCAACGTCTCTACAAATAATCTTATGAAATTATTATTTTGATTATCAATATTATAATTAAATTTACAGATTAATATTTCATCACAATATTTGACTGTAAACCATTAGTTAAGTAATAATAAAATGATAACAGTCCAAAAAATAAAAACAATTACAGAATTGAGTAAAAATTTGAATGACCTAACAAATTATGGTTATTTTCTTTTTTGCTATTCTGGTAAAGGAAAATTTTCAATAAATAACTCCGAAATTGAAATAAAAACCAATTCTATAATTAATTTAATTACAAATTCTAAGATACAAATATCTATAAAAGAACAAGTTATTGATGCTATTCTTATCAAATATGACCAAAATATTAAAGAAATTTTATCTACACATTCCATGACAGTGTTTTGCCCGACAACTGGTGCAACTCAGATAAAATTAGAAGAATCGTTGTTTTTAGAAATCTTATTTTACATAAAAAAAATAGAAAAAGAGCTTAATAACAAAGAAGAAAAATCTGATGAAATAATTTTACTTAATTTAATAATGATAGTAAAAGAGTTTAGCCGAACTGTTGGACTTGAAAATACTGTGAGAAAAATATCAGATAAAACAATATTGAGTTTTATTAATCTTGTTGACCAAGATTATCAAGCCAGTAGAAAAGTTGATTTTTATGCAGACCAGCTTTTTATTACAAAAAAAACACTTTATAGAACATTTAAAAATAAGTTGGGTTTTTCTCCCAAAGAATTTATTAATTTTAAACTTTCTATGGAGGCAAAAAAAATGATGCTCCATACTAATTTGAGTGTCAAAGAAATATCTTCAAATCTCGGTTTTCAATCCCCTTATAATTTCACAAATTTCTTTAAAAAGAACAATAATAATAGTTCTCCTACCGAGTATAAATCCCGAATGTCCAAAAATCATATCCTTTTGTCCTAATTTGGTATTTTCTATAATTTTTTAGTTTCTAATTTTGTATTTTTAAATAAATATAAATTTTAAAACAATTTTAAATTATGAAAATCACAAATTTAATAGTGTTAATGCTTCTATTCTCAGTTGTTTTTGCTGAAAAAACGGATAATAGAAGTGTGCTTTTAAACCAAAAAAATATGGAATTGAACAAAGAAGACAACAAAAAAATAGTAGAAAGCTACTATTTAAAAGTAACAGGGCAAGAGTATAAAAGTGCAATGTCGGAATATCTGTCGGTAAATTACATTGAACATCAGGAAACTGCAGATTTTTCAAAAGAAGGATTGCAAAAGTTTTATGAAAAAAGATTGAAAAAATATCCGACTTCAAAAACTACAATTCACAGAATTATTGCACAAGACGATTTAGTATTTTTACATGTAGAAGAAAAAATATCTGAAAAATTAACTTACACCCATGGCGAATTATTTAGAATAAAAGATTCTAAAATTATTGAACACTGGTCGGCAATACAGGAACACCCAAAAGAACTAAAAAGTGGGCGTAGAATGTATGACGGACAAGCTGTTGATTATTCTAAAAATACTGGAATAAAATATACCGAATACACAAAACAATCATACCTTGATGCCTTTACTTTGCCAGTTCCAGAAGCAGTAAAAGCAATTGATGCAACCACAACAAAAAGATATTTTCAGCACAACCCGAATGTTGCAGACGGAGTTGAGCCTTTTAAAGCTGCTCCCAAAAAATTAAAAAGTGTAGCAAAAATTGGGTTAAAAACTACTCTTGATATTAAAATGACGGTTTCCGAAGGCGATTTTGTTGTTACACTTTCATATTTTAGATTACCTGTTCTGCTTGGTAATCAAATAGTATTTGACCTTTTTAGAGTTATGGACGATGGAAAAAAAGACGAACACTGGGACGTTGGAGAGAAGTTTAAAAAGAAAAATATTGATAAAGTTTTTTAAAAAAAATATTCGGGGTGCGACTTAAAGTCGCACCCCGAATAGACCGAGATATTTGACACAAATTTTATTATAAAATAAATACAAGATAAAAAGGAAACGAACTTTTCACTTTTTAACTTAAAACACCCTTAGTAATGGCACGAAAATTTGATAAAAGAATACATAATTTAAAAACACAAAACAGAGATATAAAAAAATTCCTGTCTCATTCTAAAACATTTGTTGAGGCTTTGTTGAATCCTGTAATAAGTAAGCCGTTTTCGGAAAGCATAAGTCTTGCCGTAGCACAAGTAAATGGCTGTAAACTATGTTCTTATACTCATGCAAAAAATGCGTTAAAAGCTGGTATGTCTCAAGAAGATGTTGATTTTTTGTTATCAGGAAGTTTTGAGAACTCTCCAAAAGAGGAATTAGAAGCATTGCTTTTTGCACAACATTATGCAGAAACCAAAGGAGAACCAGACCCTTTGACTACCAAAAAATTATTGGATACCTACAAAAAAGAAAAAACAGAAGATATAATGTCTCATATTCGTATAATGATGGTTTCTAATTTACATGGAAATACAATTGAAGCATTGAAACTCAGACTAAAAGGAAAGGAGGTTGTTAATAGTAGCTTTTGGCAAGAGTTAGGTGTAACTATAAATTTCTTTAAAATTATGCCTCCTTTATTTTTTAAAATGATAGAATTTAAGTTATCTAAAAAAAGAATAAGAATAACAAACTTAAATTAAAACTAAAAAAAATGACAACAAAAAAAGTATTTATATTCTTGATATTTAGCTGTTTAATATTTAATACGGCAATAGCACAAGAATCAAAAATTGCAGATAAAAAGATAAAAACTTTAACTATTGAAAGTGATGTTGGAGATTTCTTTTTTAATGGAGGAAGTTTATATTTAGGATATGCAGTTAATAGAAACAGAGGATTTATTGGCTTTACACGTAACATAAATCCAGCAAGGAAACAACCAGATTTATACTCCGAAAAAAGAAATGCTGTAATTACTCTTGGTTATAATTATTTTCTCAGCAAAAAGCAAAAAGGTCTTTTTATTGGCTCGGATATAGATTATACAAACATAACAATCAGTTCATTAACAACCAATGAAACAAAAAATAGAGAGTTAATAAAATTAGGTTTTAGAATTGGATATGCGTGGATTCCTTTCAAAAAAATAGGTTTGGTAATTACACCATACATGGATCCGAGATTTAAGTTTGGAGCAAAAGAAACATATTTTACTGGCGTGCCAGAACCTTATAAAATAGGCAGATTTAATGGTTATGGAGGTATTGATGTTGGTTGGAATTTTACTTTGTAAAATAATAAATTAACAAAGAATCCACTTCGAGAAGTGTATTTTCACCAAAATCAAGATGGATACGAGTTTTACAAACACAATGAGCATGTCTCATTGTACTTATTGTAAATGAGTATTTTAAATTTGTATCCAACACTGAGTTTAGTGAAAAGATGTTTTTCGGAGTGGACTCAATTTTTAAAATTAAAGATCGAGTAGCCGATGCACCTCTCACACCACCCATACGTTCGCTTCATGAATCCAGCGGTTCACTAATCATCAGCATTTTTACTGTGTTTCAATTTTCGGTGATGTTAAATTTCTCTTGGAAATTTACAGTCTTCCGAGTTTTGAGACGATTAATGTTCTGTCCTTCGGCTACAACTTCTAATGAGGGATAAGACCAACTAACACAGTCCATTGTGCGTAGATTATTATCTGTTGGTTGAGAAATACTCAATTTCTCAAATCGTTTATACTGTTGCAAAGCATCATTACAATGCCAAAACCTACTATGACTTCTGCTGACTTCTTGGCGTTTAGAAAACCGAATCTAATCC